>JAJDEL010000013.1 GCA_029259835.1 Planctomicrobium sp.
CTTCGGGAATCATCATCATGGCGACTTCCTGCAACGTTCGCCCGGAGTGGTAAAGGAACTCCATTGCGTTATCGAAGTTGCCGGAGTCGCTACAATGCTCTTCGACAACCGGAAAGAGTTTGTCCAAGTCGTTGCCGAACAGTTCGGATTTCATCGCTCCTTGTCGAGCATACATCCAGTTACTGTTGCCTTTGACGGTGTTAATTTCGCCGTTGTGAGCCATGAAACGCAGCGGCTGTGCACGGTCCCAGGAAGGAAACGTGTTTGTACTGAACCGGCTGTGAACCATGGCCAGATGTGACTCGAAGTCTTCGTCACGAAGGTCTTCGAAGTAATCGAGCATCTGATCCGGCGTGAGCATCCCTTTATAGATGATCACTTTCGTCGAGAGTGAACAGCAGTAGAATTCCAAAGCGTGTGGATGTTCGGATTCGCGAATTTTGTGCGAGGCCATCTTGCGAATCACGAAAAGCTGTCGCTCAAGCGCTTCCTGATCGAGACCATCGGCAGCCCCGACGAGCAACATTTCCATGCAAGGTTCTGCGTCAATCGCAGAAGGTCCAATCTTCGCGAGTTCTGGTCGTTGTGGAACGTCTCGCCAACCGAGGAGTTTTTGACCTTGCTGGGTGACAAGTTCTCCTACGATTTCCTTGAATTCTGCGCGCGCTGCATCATCTTTAGGGAGAAAGACGATACCAGCACCGAATTTGCCTGGCTCAGGGAGTTCGATTCCGAGTTCTGTTTTCGCAACTTTGCTCAAGAACTTGTGCGGCAGCCCGAGCAGAACTCCAGAGCCGTCTCCTGTGTTTTCTTCACAGCCACATGCACCGCGATGAGTCATATGCCGGTTGATGCGATCGGCGTCGAGGATGATTTGATGTGAAGGGACACCCTTAATGTGCGCGACAAAACCAACACCGCACGAATCATGTTCGTTGAGTGGATCGTACAAACCTTGAGCTTCTGGAAAGCGTGTTAGCCCGCGAGGGAGTTCGGTTGTCATATTTTTTACTGTCCTTAAAACTGTCCGAAACGGTCAAAGTCGGACTGTTTCGTCATGGTCTTCTTACTCGCGATGCGTCGTCGAAACGAACGCTCATCGCTCTCTTTGGGTTTGACGTTTTCTCCTTGGAGAAACCGTTGGTCGTTCCATCGGTCGCTTGCTCGATGAGGAGTGCCTCGGTCGAGAAGTTCGACACGTCATTGTGCCGACCAAGCAGATTTCATTTACATTGGGAACTATGACATCGCACTGCTGATGGCAGGCGTTTTTATCGATGTGACCTCGTCTGGCGGCAAGTCTTCGTGAAGCAACTCTACGAACTTTTCCGCAGCACGAGATAAATGTTTGTGACGTCGATGAACGATCCCTAACGGGCGAACAAAGTCACAATCAGAGAATGGAATTGCTCTTAAGGTGTTGAATTCCAGTTCTCGTCGCAATGTGGCAAGCGGCAGAATTGCCACTCCCAGATTGATCTCAACGGCCCTCTTCACGGATTCTAAATTGTCGAATTGGTGAACGATATTGACGCTGACGTGCGACTTCTTGAGAAGCTTTTCCGTCTTCCGGCGAATCACGAGGTCATGCGTAAACGACACCATATCCTGCCCACTGAGTTCCGAAAGTAACAAGGAATCCAGGTGAGCGAAAGGATGCTCGTTCGCAACCGCGAGGACCATTTCCTGATCCTGCCACGGAACGCACCCGATCTCCCCTCCATCCTTCGGAAAGGAGACGATGCCCAAATCAACATCATCTCGGAGTACCCGGCTATACACGTCGTCAGTCCGGGCGTATTCGAGACTCAAATCCACTTCGGGGTAATCGCTCCGAAATCGCTGCACGTAGTCTGCCATTTGAAGCAGCCCCACCGAATAAATTGAGGCAATTCGCAAACGCCCAGTGAGCCTGTCACTATACTGATGAACATCGCTCTCAATGGCTCGGTACTCGCCCAGCCATTTTTGGCATCGCTCGAAGTAAACTCCTCCAGCAGAAGTCAGTTCGATTGGTCGCTGAGACCTGTCAATCAACACAACTCCAAGGTGTTCCTCGAGTTGCTGCAATGCTTGACTGACCGCTGGTTGCGAAATCTGCCTCGCACTCGCTGCTTTTGAGAAGCTGCGGTGCGTTGCGATTTCACAGAAAATTTCCATGTTGCGTAAATTCAACGCTGAGTCCGATAAGTTTTTACAAATAGGAAAGCCAGAACTTGATAAGTAATTGCACAGGATACCGCCGGTTGTGATCAGGGTCAAGTAAATGGATAACAAAGGACAGCGAATCGAGGGTTGAGGGAAATTGTTGAGAATTTTTCACGATCACCGTTCTCCAACTCAATGCCTTACTTACAACTTTTCGACTCTCAACAATTCGACCTGTTCGTTTTCGTTGCATCGCGTCTTGTCTTTGCTATCGTTATGGTGCGGAGTTAAATTGTTGATGCTGAAATGTGGCGAAGAGGAAAGATATTATGGTCGAGTGTTCCGATTTGATGATTGAGGCCAAGGGCCTTTCAAAATTTTACGGACCGTTTATCGCGACTCAAGATGTCACGTTTGCCGTTCCGACTGGACAAATTGCTGCCTTCCTGGGGCCGAACGGGGCTGGGAAGTCGACGACGATGAAACTCCTCACGGGATTTCTCACTCCTAGTGAAGGAGAGGCCCGGATCGGCGGATTCAACATGGCCGAAGACCGACTGAAAGCGAGTGGGTTGATCGGCTACCTCCCAGAAAACG
>JAJDEL010000122.1 GCA_029259835.1 Planctomicrobium sp.
ACGAAGGTGTCGTCTCTGTGACCGAAGACGGTCTCGTTTCCGTGGTCGGAGTCGGGCAGAGTGCTGTGATGGTCCGCTTTGATGGTCACGCCCGCAACGCAATTTTCATGGCCCCGTACGGCGAGACTCTACTTGCCGGATGGAAGAACAACAATGTCGTCGACGAACTAGCTTCCGCAAAATTTCAGCAGCTCGGGATTGAACCATCCGCTCTGTGTGATGACTCCACTTTCATTCGCCGCGCGTTCCTTGACGCGGTTGGCTCGATTCCAACCACGGAAGAGACGCAAGCATTTCTGGACGACACTCGCGAAGACAAGCGAGACAAACTTGTCGACCAACTTCTCGGACTGACAGGTGATCCAAGTCTCGACATTTACAATGATCGCTACGCAGCGTTGTGGACCTTGAAGTGGTCGGATCTGCTCAAGAACTCCAGCAAAGGGCAGGCGTCCGACGAGCAACGCATGTGGGCGATGCATAACTGGATCAAGGAATCGTTCCGGACGAATAAACCGTTCGACGAATTCGTTCAAGAACTGATCACCGCGAAAGGGTCAATCTACTCCAGCGGACCGGCGAGTTATTTTCGCATCAATGCAAATTCCTCTGACCTCACCGAAACAACGTCGCAACTCTTTCTAGGACTTCGACTCGGTTGTGCAAAGTGCCATCACCATCCGTTCGAAAAATACTCTCAGGCAGATTACTACTCCTTCGCCGCTTTCTTCTCACGAGTCGGTACGAAGAACAGCGAAGAGTTTGGGCTGTTCGGTCGCGAGTCCGTTGTCATCGTCAAAAACTCCGGTGAAGTCCGGCACCCAAAGACAGGCAAGAACCTTCCACCGAGAACTCTCGATGGTGATGAAGTCGACCACCCGCTCGACCGCCGAATTCCACTCGCAGACTGGCTCACTTCAAAGGAAAACAAAGTCTTCGCCCGCTCAATAGCGAATCGCTACGTTTCTTATCTCCTCGGGCGTGGACTCGTCGAACCGGTCGACGACATGCGCGAAACAAACCCTGCCACAAATCCAGAGCTGCTCGACCAACTCGCTCAACAGTTTGTTGACTCAGATTTCAACATCAAACAGTTGATGCGGGTCATTATGACATCTCGCTTGTACCAGTTGAGTTCCGTCCCGACTGCAAAGAACGTGAAAGACACGAAGTTCTACAGCTATTTCTATGTGAAGCGTCTCTCAGCAGAACCACTGCTCGATGCCATTGATCAAGTGACACAGGTGCAGACGAAGTTCAAAAGCTTGCCGCTGGGAGCGAAGGCGATTGAACTGCCTGATGGTGAATATCCGAATTACTTCCTGACCGTCTTCGGAAAACCGCGTCGCGCAAGCGTTTGCGAGTGCGAACGAATGCCAGATGAAAATCTCGCTCAGGCACTACACACTTTGAACGGTGAAATCCTCGCCAAGAAAATCGGTGACAAGTCAGGCAGCGTTGCTAAGCTCGCCAGTGAGGAAATGGAAGAGGAAGCAGTGATTCACCGCCTGTACCTCACTGCACTTTCTCGCCCGCCTCAGGCGGCGGAGGTTCAGGCATTGCAGGAGTTCCGCAAAGAAGCCGAGTCCGCCCAACAGTTCTACGAAGACGTTCTCTGGACACTCGTGAACTCAAAAGAGTTTTTATTCAATCACTGATGTTGCATCTTCAATTGACGATTTCGACCAGGAAATCTTAAGCTCATAACCACCCTTCATTCCTTAAGAAGAGTTGTTCAATATGTTTCGAATCCCTTTAGGATCTACCGGGCGTTATTGCGACGGACGCTCGCGGCGTTCGTTCCTTCAATTTGGGCTGGCAGGGATGGGTTCGCTCGGAGTGAGCGATCTGTTGCGGGCCAAAGCAGCTGCGGCTCCTGGGAATGCGAAACAGACTTCGCTCATTCTGATCTGGCTCGATGGTGGTCCGAGCCATATGGATACATATGATCCTAAGCCAAACGCGCCTGCGGAATATCGGGGAATCTGGAGTCCGATTCCGACAAACGTGCCAGGCTTTGAAATCACGGAAATGTTCCCGTTGCAGGCAAAACTCGCGGACAGTTTTTCGGTGGTCCGCTCCGTGCATCACAATGCTGGAGATCACTTTACCGGTGGTCACTGGATGTTGACCGGTCGTGGCGGAGTCAACGGTGCGCTCAAGGCACAGAAATACCCGTTCTTCGGTGCGGTTGCCTCGAAAGTGTTAGGGGCTCGAAAACATGGGATGCCTGCGTTTGTCGGCGTTCCTTATTCGATGAGCATCGGTTTGCGACCGGGCTACTTCGGTGGGAATTATCTTGGAGTCGAGAACAATCCGTTCGAGACCGGGGGCGATCCGAACAACGATAAGTTTGCGGTACAGAACCTCAGCATGTCCAAAGGGATGACCATGGACAGACTGGCAGATCGCCGGGCGCTCACAATTCATTTCGATGAAGTTCGCAGGCTGGCTGAGAAATCAAAGCAGATGGAGACGACAGACCGCTTTGAACAGGAAGCGTTCGATCTGGTCACCGGTTCGCAAGCACGGCAAGCGTTCGATATTCAATCCGAATCTCCAGAAGCTCGGGATCGGTATGGTCGTAATAGTTGGGGACAATCTGTTCTTCTGGCGCGTCGACTTGTCGAAGCAGGTTCGACGATTGTGACGTGCCACTTCGGAGGCTGGGACTCTCACTGGAACCATCAAGCAACAATGGAGCGGCACCTGCCACGTGTGGACATGGCTGTTTCCGGCTTGTTGACGGACCTCAAGGAGCGTGGACTGCTTGATCAGGTGATGGTCATGGTCTGTGGCGAATTCGGGCGGACGCCGAAAATGAACAACGGCGGCAACGGCGGACCAGCCTTGAGTAAAGGAACACCAGGTCGCGACCACTGGGGGAACGCTCTGTCCGTGATGATGGCAGGCGGCGGCATCAAAGGCGGCACGATTGTAGGGGCAACAAACAAACGCGGTGAACGCCCGGCCGAACGCCCGGTCCGCCCCGGCGATATCCACCACACGATCTTCCATCAACTCGGCATCGACCCGGACATCGCCTTCACCAACCACGCCGGCCGCCCGATCCCGGCAATAGACCATGGGGCGGTGATTGAAGAGTTGATTGCATAGTGATCAATGGCAGGGAGGACCCTGCCCTACAAAACTGAATTTTAATTGGTGGTGAAACGGCTTCAAGGATTAAACGACAGACTTGTCCAGCACCCTTGGTGTAATCCATTCCAGAAGCCGTGATAAATATCTAGTGTGTAGTGAATTCGCCACAGTCTTGTCTTTCATGGTTGACTCGTACCACCGAGATGGATCGGTTGATTCCACGATAACAACAGCAAGCTTTTCGGTGCGATCCATATTCCAGATTGTATATCCAGCAAACCACCGCGAGCGCATTTTCAAGTTGCCCGTAACCTCTGGCGGAATGCCAAACTCTTCGAACTCACCCACATACCCATCCCAATCATCTTCCGGATTCTTAAATTTCCCCATTTGTACCCAATCATTCTG
>JAJDEL010000123.1 GCA_029259835.1 Planctomicrobium sp.
TTGAACGTCCAACTTGTCAAAAAAAGAATTCGTGAATACTACGCCAGCGTTGCGAGTGTCGACCGCAACGTCGGTCGGATTTTGAAGTTGTTGGATGAACTCAACCTTGCGAATAACACGGTCGTTGTGTTCACAAGTGACCACGGCTATCACAACGGGCACCATGCTTTGTGGTACAAAGGGAATGCACAGTGGATGCTCAACACACTGCCGGAACAAAAGTGGCCTCACATCGGGCGTAAGCAACGCCCGAATATGTACGATCAAGCATTGAAAGTCCCAACTGCAATCCGCTGGCCTGCTGGATTAAGAGGGCGACGTACTGTTCCGCAAACGATGTCCAACCTCGACTGGTATCCGACAATGCTGTCAATGGCTCAGGTCGACATCCCGGATGATCTCACTCTGCGCGGCAAGGATTTCACTCCAATGCTCAAAGGTCATCGAATCGCCTGGGACAATTCGCTCTATTCCGAATACAGCATGCGACACGGTGCAAAGACCGACATGCGCTGCTGGCGAACACCAGAGTGGAAACTGATGGTCGACTTCGCCAACCCTGGACGTGGTGAACTCTACAACCTCAAAGCCGACCCCGGCGAGCTCACAAACCTGTTCGACTCTAAAGCCCCAGAGCACGCTGCAATTCGAAAAGAGTTCCAGGCAAAAATCATGGCCAGGCTGAAAGAAATCAATGATCCGTTACTGGTTGATTTGAGATAATTCCTGTAGGATTTTGAGTAGGTGGAAAATTCAATCAGCGCGTTCGGCTGTGGAGCATCTCATGAACGCTCGCATTGAGCTGCAAGAGAAGGTGTGCATTCTTGCAGGTTTCTTTTCAGCGAAAGATAAAGAGTATCAGTCCAAAATGGACGATGCGGTGCAGTACATTGAAAAAAATGGAGGAATAGTAGCCGATAAGATTGTTCAACGCCGAGGAGTTTCCGCGTCAAAGAATCCAGGTGGTTCCAATAGAATGAGCGAACCTTTGAATACCAAGCTGCTCTTTTCCAAAGGAAAGACGGAAGAACTCAGCAAAATTGCGGAGGCCAAAGATGTCGACATGATTATTTTCTTCAATAGTCTCACGCCATTGATGCTATCAAACATCAGCCGTTTTACCGGACGTAAGATTGTTTCTTTCTTAGACGAAGTCTTGGGAAAATGACTTTGCCGGTGTCAGTTGGCTCTGCCGGTTTCGCTGATCGAACGCATTATTTGTCCGGATGTTCGACGATAACGGTTGTTCGAATTCCGCCGCGGGGGGTGAATGCGGCTTCGATTTTCATCCACTTTGGTTTTGTAACGGCGACGAGATCGTCGAGGATTGTGTTTGTCACATTTTCGTAGAACGCACCATGATTGCGGAATTGCTGCAAATACAATTTGAGTGACTTCAACTCAAAGCAATGCTGGTCAGGGATGTATGAGATTGTCAGAGTTCCGAAATCGGGCTGACCTGTCATTGGGCACATCGATGTGAATTCGGGGCAAACCGTATCGATTGTGTACGAGCGATTCGGAAATGGATTCTCGAAAACTTCAAGAACAGAACTGGTTGGGTCAGACATTGCTCTTCCTGCAGGGACAGTGTCCCTTGAGTCTCATTGAGTGTGTTCGAATGATGCAAAAGGGACATTACGCAAATTTGGATCGGTTCAGGGAGAGGATATTCGCGAACGCTCAGTGGTCAAACGAGATCGTCTGTTTTTCTGACAATCGTGTCAGACCTACTCTTCGCCTTTTCGGAGAATGAGCAGAGCACGCACGCGCTCTGAGCTCTTTTTGGCTCTTCGGGCCGAATTCAATGGAAGCGCTTCGGTAACGTCAAGAGGTTGCGCGGCGGGTAACGGTTGAGCCTTTGCCGCGGAGAGGGCAGCAGACCTTGGCTTGTTTTCAGCTGCTCCTTTCACGATCGATTTTTCACCAGAACTTTTACTCTTCAGCATTCGCTTCGGCGTTTCAGGGGACGGAGGGAGTGTTCGTCGCAAACCGTCAGCCAGCGCTGCGTTACCGCTACGAGCCAATGATGAATTTCCATTAGCAGACATCGGAGAATTGATGTTGGTCTTTGTTCTGTTCATCAACCGTACATTTTTAATATCGAAACGAAACTGTTGTTCGCGATTTCGTCCCAATTTACTTTCAGATTGCTTTAATGCGAGGGAGGATTCTGGACTCTGTAGCTCCTCTTTTAAGTTTTTGAGTGCCTCGTGTTCTAACGATTGCGGTTGAGCAGCTTTCTTCTTTTCCAACGCTCCTGCTAGATTTGAACTGACATTCGCTTGAGCTTCATCAGGGAGAAAGACAACGGCATCCAGGGCGTTCACTTGTCCCAACACGCTCTCCAAAACCGGCTCGTCAAGATCAAGATAAATTGAGATCATCTCTCCGCTCGATTCAGGAGCGTTTTCATCGCCATTGGAATCGACAATCACAGGCTCCACAGAATGTTCTTTCAAAAGGACTTGAAGATGATCCCAGGACTTTTGAACATCGACAACAACAAAATCGACGAGAATTGGAGAGCCTTCGTTCTTGGTGAGGATGGAAAACTCATCGCCCACATCTGGGGACTCCTGTAGGGAACTCAATCTCAGAGCAATTTCTTCACGGTTTAAAGTGACCACTTTGGGAGAGGGTGTAGCGAGACTCATTCCAGGGAGAGTCTTACTCGCAGGCTCCATCGGCAAACCAAATGACAAATCGTCAGCTTCAATTCCAGCAGTTGGAATCGCCGTTGAGCTTGCGATTTCAAAATTCATTTCGGAAGAATCACCAAGCGAAATGTCTGCAACAGCACCTTCGCTTAGGGTGCCGCTGACATTTTCCGTGTGAGCCATATCGGAATCTTCTGGCTGCTGAGAGGTGTTCAGCAAGATCCCGGCAACAACCAAAATGGACATTGCGATCAGCGAGCTGATCCAGAATTGCGGCGAACGGCTGGAAGATGATTTAGAGGCAGGGACATCTTCCGTCTGTGATTTCAGTGGAGCAGGACGCCTTTGGTTGATTTTGTCCAGAACAGTATTAGCAAAGCTGGCAGGAGCAGTCTCTCGCGGAAGGTTTTGAACCGATTGACTTAAATCGGAAAGTACGGTCAGTTGTTCTCGCAGTTCCGGTTTTTCTTCGAGAAGACGTTCCACCAGCACACACTCTTCCGGAGTGGC
>JAJDEL010000124.1 GCA_029259835.1 Planctomicrobium sp.
ACAATCTGTCGTATTAAAACACGGAAGTGCGTTTTCCGAGCGGTCAGATAATCGTGAATAAACTGGTCTGAACGTTCGAGAGCAAATTCGGCAGCACCCCCGTATCGAAACGCGGTCGGACAACCGACCAGGTTCTCCAACCACGCTGCCATTTGATACTTTGTCTTCGATTCCTTGATACTGGTTTTAATGGCTCCCCGGCCCAGCACAAAGATAATGAATGTAATCAATGCCAGCAGGACCACATCGAATCCCAATAGCCATGGATGATAAAACGCCAGTACGGCCATTCCGATGAGCGTGCCGAGAATCAGTGCGATCCCGTCGAGTAGAAGCTGAGCCGAGACTTTTTGAATGGTGACAATATCGAAGAAACGATTCGTCAGCTCTCGACCTGATTTTCCATCCAAGGCTTCCAATTCGACGCGAGGCAGGCGATAAGCCAGGTCAGCTGCAACACGAGCAAAGAGCCGCCGCTGAATCATTTCCACAACAACAGTCTGTAATGCACGTAGGGCGGCTGAGAATGATAAAAATGCCAGGAGCATCAAAGCGAGGACAATCACCGGTTGAAGCATCCGACCGAAAGCAACAGTGTTTACAAGTGTTTCGACAGCGAGTGGAGTGGCCAATGCCATCAGACCAGTCATCAGTGCGAAGATCACAATGAGTGCAATGTCTCCCCTCTCTGGGTGCAACAAGGCGAACAGTCGTCCAACCGGTGATCGGCCTTCGATTGGTGATGCCGTTTCGATCGTACCGGTCAGTTGTGGTTCGAACACAACTGCGCGAACAATTTCATCTTTCGTTTCGATGGCGACTGACTGACGAAACTGGCGACGTCTTTCCCACTTTCGCTCTCGCTGACTAAATGGCTGTAGTACGAGAATTTTTCCCCATTTCACTCCCGCCGTCGCCAACCAGCGTTGATCGCTGCCGCAACGGACAACAATCCTGGCATTATCATGAACCATCTCCATCATTTGGTCGAAGGTTCCATCGACGACTTTACATTTCATGCCGAGACTGCGACTCGCCTCAGCAATCCATTTCCACCAATTTTCGTTTATCTCAGCAGGCCACAGTTGAGCGGCTTCATTGATAGCTCGTCGAATGTGCAGCCGATCAAAAGAATGCCCCGCTTCGACTGCTAGTTTCTCCAGCAGCCAAGCGGCTGATTCCAATTCAACTTTCGGCGAATGACTCAAGACAGGACCTACAATTACGATTCCGTCTCGTTGACGTCTGTTCAAACAAGAATTCGAAACCTGCTCCAAGTGGTATCGTCATATCATATGCCGAGAGGGCACTATTGAATAATAGAAACTTTGAATGCCAGGCATCGCTTATTACGATGCACTTGAACGGCAATGGTTTCGGTTTTGGCAATGTCGCGCACATTATTGTTTGTGTCTGCGTTTATTGACTCATGGTTAACGGGATGGTTGCATTTCGGATGACGTGCATGGCGGTCTCTCCGAGCAGTTTCTTTCGCCAGAGACGCTTGACACTATTGCCGACGACAATCGCGTCCGCGTTCCAATCAGTCGCATGCTGTAGTAGCGACTCCTGTGCAGCGACTGTCTTAAAAATCAAGTGATTTTTGTTTGTTGATTCCAGGTTTCTCCTTCTTTGATCATGATGTTGAGGATGGTCAAGAGTTTTCTCATGGAAGCAATGAGTGCGACCATTTTGGGTTTGCCGTTTTCGACTAATCGTTCGTAGAACGTTTTGATCTTGGGGTTGTGTTGTTTGGCGACGAGGGTGGGCATGAAGAGGGCATTTTTCACTTCGCGACGGCCGCCGCCGGTGGTGCGTTTGCCTCTCATCGTCCCGCTGTCTCTGTTGGTCGGAGCGACTCCGACCAAGCGTGCGATTTGTTGTCGGTTGAGGTTTCCCAGTTCGGGAAGTTCGGAGATGAGAACCGCGACAGTTGCGGGTCCCAGGCCAGGGACGGACGCGATGATGCGGGCCTTGGTCTGTGTCTGTTCATCGTCTTCGATCAGTTGCTGTTGTTTCTTTTGAATTGTTTCGAGTTGCTTCTCATACAGCTTGATGACCTGTTGGATCATCTTGCGAATGTCTTTGTCCACGGTGCTGCCAAGTCGGTTTTCTTTCTTGCACGAGCATCTTGGGAAGTTGCCGCCTGCGGGCTGTTAAGTCGCGGATTTTCTGCTTTGAAGTGGTTAAGGCCAGCGTTGTTCGTGGCTGCATTGTTTCGGCGAATTGCGCGATGATGCGGGCATCGATCTGGTCGGTCTTGGCGAGTTGATTACTGGCCCGAGCGAAGTCTCGAATCTGTCGAGGGTTGACGACTGCCACAGCGTAATCGTGTTCGTGTAAGGTTCTGACGAGTTCTCTTTCGAGTCCTCCGGTCGCTTCCAGGCAGACCAGAGCGAGACAGGATTCTTTCAAGGAGAGAAGGAATTTCTTGAGACCAGTTTTGGTGTAGGCAAATGTTTTTCCTTTCGTGAGATGTGAATTAGCAACGTCAAATTTGTCTTTGGAGACATCGATTCCGACGAAGGTTTCGAACTGAGCGGAGACTTTGTTATCATCGGCCATGCGAAGACCCTTCCTTGCTAATGCGAGCTGGTGTAGTTGCACCGCTCAGGCGACTGTTCGGGTTGAAGCACACAAAAGTGAGCGACGATCAGGCTGCACGACGGTCTTGATGACCAAGGGCCGGACGATCTGCCGCTCGCGCCGTTGTATTGGCTGCGCAGCCAATACAACGGCCTTAGTTTTCTAACGAAAACCAAGCCTCAATTGCAGTCACTTGAAAGATACAAGGGCCGGCTACATGTTCGACCTCGATGTCGTACCCGTAGGCATTGCAGTAGCCAGCAACATCGGTCAACAGTTCACTGGCAATTTGGGGCGTGTGCTCGAACGTCACGACCTTCACAGAGAGATCTGGCCACAGTTGCATGTG
>JAJDEL010000125.1 GCA_029259835.1 Planctomicrobium sp.
TCATTCTAACCCATCCACTTTGGAAATTCACACCAAAAAGTGGTTGCACGTGTTGGACCTAGCCTTTGATATCGCCCCTGATACATCAGGGGCGTTGGATTCGTAATCGCTGCCAAAGCTTACCAAAGAGCGTTAATCCGCTTAAATTTGACTTTGACTGTCTGTTTGCGAAAAATCTCTCAAAATCGATCTACACATTCCACTTGGAACGTGTTCTAATCGAGATCTCGCTTGGAAATTGGTGAATTTGTGGACCTCCTCTACAAAGATGGCACCCAGCCATCCTCTCACCAATTGAATGGATTCGACGACCGGCACGACCGGTTGCTCCCGATGGTGCGAGTTAGACAGTGCCCACGGAGAATTTTGTCGCATACTTCGCAGTCTTAACCTGCGAGGAAAGTTCGACATTGCCATCCAATAGTGGTCGGTTGCCAACGGACATATTTCAGTTCATCAAACTGGTCAATATCCATCATCCTGTACGACATCACAATCCGGTCCCGCAGATTTTCGTTGAATTGCGTCTCTGCGAAACAGCGTTGATGTTGCCACAAATCCTCAAACAAAGCTTAATAAATTACGAAGCTCACCTGCCTGATAACACTTTGTCGGATTGATCTCTGAGAAAGTGATTCTGGAAAAGTCGTGAGTTGTTTGCCTCTCCAATTACGGTCGAAAGTCGAGTCATTCAATGGAATCCACCGCAAAGTTTGTTCGTTTGCTCCCATCCACGGATTTGCCACGATATTCCCACGTGCCAGGGTCGGGAACTCCTCACCCTTATCGAGATCCTCGTGGGCATAGTTACAACAGGCGCCCCCAACCTCCCAAAGGTTTAAAGGAAGCTCAGTGGACTGAGAACCGTAGCTATTTGATTGGACTCGATTATTTTAATCTCGGGTTTTATTGGGAAGCTCACGATGAATGGGAACGGCTGATGCGAGCGACAGGTGTCGACTCAATGTGCGGTTTGTTTCTCAAAGGCTTAGTCAAAATGGCGGCGGCTGGAATCAAGGTTCGCGAAGAAAGTATCCACGGCGTCCGTCGACATGCTGCTTCGGCCGGTGAGGTCTTCGCCGATGTTGCCGCCGAATCCGATCGTGATCGATACTGCGGTCTCGATTTTACGATTTTGCAGTTCGCTGCGGACCGTGCTGCCCAACTCTCTTACCCTACCGAACTCGAATCCGGTCGACCACTTCGCGTGTTTCCATTCCTGCTGATTCCCGAACCGATTCCACTACTGTGATCGAAACTGAATTGATTGCTTCTGAGATGTGAGATGCCAGATGGCTCGTCAGCCGCTCGACCGAGAAGAGTATATCGAACAGGCGTACTTCTTCCGTGTCTATCGGGAACGGCTGGAAGATGGCACGCCTTCTCAGGAGATCTTGGCTGGGCTAAAAGAGGAAGTTCTTGCCACAACGAATCTGCCGATGGCGATTGATTTTCTCATCGGGGAAATCCAGTTGAATGGTCGCCTTGGTGGCGGCATGGAGAGGTTGTCGCACTACTTTCTTCCATTTCAAACGTTCATTGTCCAAAAATCGGAAGAAGATTATTCTCGTTTCGACTTCCGGGTCGCTTTGAAAATTCTGGAACGTGAAGCACTGTTTCGTAGCTCAGAGGATGTCGATCAAGCCGCACTTTTTATTTATCAGTTTGAGTGCCTCGCGCGAAACCGCCTCGGTTACGACCATGGCATCCTGGCGATTTCAGAGGACTCAGCCTATTCAGAACCGTGGCAGCAATGGATTAACAAGATTCGCTTTGAACTCGGTACCACCGACTTTGCAGACTTAGTCTACGCTCGCTCAGAACAATACGTTTCGGATCTTCAAAAGCAACACAACGACCCTGAACACCAACCGTCACACACTGTTCTGTTTGCCAGTCACGCTGGTCGAATTGCTCGAGCCAGTAGCGGTAAAGACCCCCTTTATTTATTTGCAGCACTCCAACGGCAACTCGGCTACCCTGAAGTACCTCAACTCAAGAAGACCGAAAAAAAACAACTTGACCCTACACTGGAGAGTCGAATTCATCGGCTTGAATCAAGGCTGGCATTGCTGGAACAAGAAAATCAAGGAGGCATTGATCTCTCCACTTTTTATGAAGAGGGCGGTCAATTTGAAGATGATCCCAAGAACTTTGATCCATAAATGTTGCTTGACGCGAACAGTGACTCAGCATGTGAAAGCGTTGTGAATCACCTTAGAACGTGTTTGAAATACCTGAGCCGAACACGCTAGCGTCGGGCAATTCGCGAGAAAACGTGACTCTCGCAAGGCCCGTGGCTAGCGCCATCGGCTCATAGGAGACCGAAAGTCAATTTCAAACACGTTTTTAGTGCGTACCATTTTCGGACAGTTCTTCGTTGGCAATCACATTGTCACCGTTGAATGAACTGACTTGCTTCCTAGAATGAATGAACACACGAGATCACAGCACAAACAAGAGAGAGACTTCATGTCTTCGGCAACAATTATGACGCTTGATGAACTCATAGAAGAATTCGATTTTCTGGGAGACTGGGAGGCCCGTTGCGACTTCCTGATCGACTTGGGTTTCGA
>JAJDEL010000126.1 GCA_029259835.1 Planctomicrobium sp.
AGAGAGTTCATTGGAATCTGCCAGAACAATGGCGCGCTCGATGTAGTTCTGCAATTCACGAACGTTTCCTGGCCACAAGTATGACTTGAGATAGTTGAGAGTTTCTGATGCGATCGACGAAACATTACGCTGGTTTTCAGCCGCGTATCTTTCAATGAAAAATTTGACGAGTTCTGGAATGTCTTCGCGACGTTCACGCAAAGGTGGGACATAAACCGGCAGAACGTTCAATCGATAGTACAAATCCTCTCGAAAGGAGTCAGTCTCAACAAGCTCCGCCAAGTCGCGGTTTGTTGCAGCAAGAATTCGGCAGTCGACATGAATTGTTCCCGAATCACCAACACGCTCGAATTCGTGTTCTTGCAGGACTCGCAGCAGTTTCACTTGGAGAGTCGGGCTGACAGAGTTGATTTCATCAAGGAAGATGGTCCCGCCGTGCGCGGCTTCAAACCGTCCTGTCCGTTTTTCGATGGCGTTTGTGAACGCACCTTTGACGTGACCAAAGAGTTCACTTTCCAGCAGGCTGTCACTCAAAGCACCGCAGTTGACACGGATGAAAGGCCCTGTTGCACGCGGACTCAATTCATGAACCGACTGCGCGACCAACTCCTTCCCGGTTCCCGTTTCCCCCAGCAAAAGAACTGTTGCAGAGCTGTTCGCGACCTTGCGAATGTGCCGAAACAGTTGCTTCATGCTCTCGCATGAGCCAATAAAGCCCTCAAGGGGGGGGGAATCCAGTTTTTTAGCATCCATGAGGGCCAACCGTGCGAATTCAGTGCAGATATTGCCAGCTATGCGCACATTCTAGGCATTCCTAAGAGTTCGTGTAGCCCAGCAGTCCTCAACTCGTAAGGTTTCCTAAGAAAACCTCCTCAACCTTAACGAAATGCCTGCAATCAAGGCACACCTGTCACAATTTACCTTTTTGGAAGTGCCCGATGACAGTCCAGTAAGTACCAGAGATTCACCGTACACTTGAAGCTTTCAGCGAAACAATTACTGAAATTCCAGTGCATGTTATTTGACACTGCTGCCTCAATGTGTCATCGCGTAGAAGATGATGTTGATGCCCATCGGGTAAGCTTTCTTTTCGGAAAACTCGTGAAAGTACCACTCGTTTTCGCCTTCGCGTTCCCAGCCATCTCCCAAATCAGTGTTATGGCAGATCATGACCATCAAGCGACGCTTGTCGTCGAAGATTCCCCGGTAGTGAACTTCACTCGCATCTTCTCGCTCCCAGGTGATTCCATAGGCTCGACCTTGTAAAGCAGCATTAATAGCAGGAACCTGCGGTTTTTCCTTGAGTTCATAAACGCAATTGAAAACCGGATGGTCAAGCGGGATGTCTTCAGGTTCTCGATCTGGGAAGACCTTTTTGATTTCGGTGTAGAAGTTGTACCACTCTTGCTCGCCCCAGAAGTCGTCAAACATGGCGAACCCGCCGTTGTCGAGATATCTTCGAAATTCCTTGGTCTCTTCAGGCGTGAACGCAAGTCCGCCTCCATTCCATCCTCCACGGTTAAAGCCGCCTCCAGGTTCGCAGAAATACACGAACGGATAGTCAAAGAGTCTGGGATCTGTCAGCTGGAGAACAACTGGATCGGGATTAACCTTGAGAGAAGTCAACTGCTGAAGCCGGAACGACATATTGAGGTCACTGTCGGGATAATCTGTGCTCCACTTCCCGCGACCGCCTTCCGCTGCGTTATATCTGATGCGCACAAACGTAAAGACGTCAGACGGGAACTCTTTGTCTGCTTCCCAGTTCGGGACACCATTTCGGTCGTAATAGAAGCGAGTCCCGTCGTTGCTTTGCGGTTTGAGTTCTTGACCACGTCGCCCGGTTCTGAATTGAGCAAAAGCAATTGCTTGCAAACACCCCACGGATATCAGTAACAAAAACATGAATCGAATGAAATATGTTCGTCGTACGGACTTGTCCATCCTTGCTCCTTAAGACTCATCGTCTCGCGCTATGCAAGACTCGTGTGTCAATTTCGAATTGTAGAATCGAATTCCCTTGCCCCTCGAGTTCTGGTCCCTTGACCAAGCGGCTCAAATGGTACTTTTTTCTTTGGATAAGGCATTCAGGCCGCGCTAATTACTCCGTAATTTTCACTGTATCCGCTGCCGTCTTCTTGATTATCTCAGGGTCGGTCACGCAACGCTCGATCCCCATTTCATGCAGGAAAAGCTTGTGCATTTGAAGGATGCCTACCGCTGTTGGTCGCTGGTGTTCTCGGTCCCAAAGATCCTCAGTGTTTGTCTGATTCTCCCAGAATCTCCAGTGGTCCACGAGAATCGCAGAATGTTCTGCGGCACATCCTCGAATCGCTTCAATGAAGATTAAATGGTCGATGTGCTCGTCCGTCCCTTCGTTGGCTTCTGAGTAAGGCGGCGTGCAGACGACCGGCATCGCTCCGATCTTTTGGACATCTTTGATAATGCCGATGAGCGACTGCTCGAACTCGTCGCATTTCTCGACGCCCCCGGCACAATCTGCAAAGCCGCAAACAAGTGTCACGACGTCTGGTTCGAACCGGGTAAACCGGATTTGCATCCGGTGCCTAACATGCTCAAGTCGGGCGTTCGCGTAGGTCGCATTGACGTAAATATCTGCCTGCCTGCCGAACTCGGATTTTGTCCAATCTGCAACCAGTCGAGGGAATGTCTCCGCAGTCTGAGGAGTTGAGCAGAAGTCAGAGTCTCCGGCAAAAATCCATGTCATTGGCTCATCGTGCTGGAGCCTCTTCATTAAAGCGTCAGAGTGGACAGGTTCCGTTGAGTCGAACGCAGGTGGAACCGGACGTGAGTTTTTGTCGGCAAAGGCTGGAAGAGAATCTCCCTCTGGTGCTTGGTCGCAGTCGTCACCTTGCAACCTCATCGCGATCCGTCGACGGCGGGCGGAAAGAGCAGAAAGTGAGTAGGAAGATCGGGCCACGTTTTCTTAGCTTCTCCTTTAAAGTAGCGACTGTCTTGTATCAACCAGTTCCTATTAGGCCCGCAAACGCCTCCTGAGTCAAGTAAAACACGAATAATCGAGACCGATAGGCCTCCAAAACTCAAGGTCATTCGGAACAATATGGAATACCAATGAAGTCGAATGATTTCAGGAGCAGCCTTAAAATAGCGAAGCTGGGGGGAGAGCAACTGTTGTTCGCCTCATCTGCCCTTCCAGCTTGGAGTCTCCTGCCAAAACTGCCAGTTTGAGAGACTGAATGAAGCGCTGGGCATTGAATACCGATCCTTCAAGGTAAGGCAACGAATTTCAGGGATCGGTTGTTGCCTGAATTCTTCACTCTTCTAGATCTTAAAGAGAGATATCGCGGGGAAGGATGACCGCTCAATTCGCAGGAT
>JAJDEL010000127.1 GCA_029259835.1 Planctomicrobium sp.
AAGTTCACGCTCACATCTGCTGTACTTGGAATCGCGGCGACATGGTTATCAATTCTCGTGTTTGGAACTTTTGTCGACATACCCACTGCCGAGCAACTTTCATTGCAGGCTGGAGTCCCACTCTTAAAAGCGTTGATCGTAGCCGCTTCTGTCAAACTCTTTCTAGAAGCCTCTTTATTTCGACACATGCTGTCACGGCGGCAGTCTCCGCTCAAACGATCCGCCCGGTTACTCATCGAGCGACTCTCCGGATCGACGCTTGCTCGGTTTGCCAGCGGATTACTTGGTGGAATTGTGATGCCCCTATTGCTTTGGAACGAGCTAACCGCCACCGACCCCCGCGGCGTGTTTCTGGTGATCACCACAACGATGCACTTCGTCGCCTGCCTCGTCGGTGAGACGCTCGAGCGGTATCAATTCTTCGCCGCCTGTGCATCGCCGCGAATGCCGGGGCGGCTGAATCCTTAACCATCCACATAAAGTGGACGGCTAAACGCTCAACTCACAATCCAATGACAACATTATTAAAATTCGTTCAAGACTTGTTGCATCAGGCGCAAGGACCGCTCACGCGCGAGTTGGTTCTCGAACCGGGCGATTTCGGACTTGGTCAGGTGCCTGCAAAATCTAAACCTGATGCGACGACCGATATGATCTGCGGATATTGCGCAACCGGTTGCAGCCTGCGAGTTCACCTCAAAGATGGTCAAGGTATCAACCTGACACCGACGAGTGAGTACCCCGTGAACTTGGGCATGGCTTGCCCGAAAGGTTGGGAAGCTCTCACCGTTCTCGATTCACCAGACCGTGCAACCACGCCACTGTTACGGGATGACGCTGGAAAATTGAAGCCCATCGCCTGGGACGAGGCGATGCGAACGTTTTCGGATCGTTTCAAGAGAATTCAATCTGAACATGGCCCGCATTCTGTCGCCTTTCTGAGTACCGGACAAATCACAACTGAAGAGATGGCATTCCTTGGTGCATTGACGAAATTCGGTATGGGCATGTTGCACGGCGATGGCAACACGCGGCAATGTATGTCCTCCGCTGCTGTTGCTTACAAGCAGTCCTTTGGCTTTGACGCACCTCCTTATACGTACGCAGATTTTGAAGAATCGGATGTGATTGTTCTCGTCGGCAGCAACTTGTGCATTGCTCATCCGATTATGTGGGAACGCGTGATGCGTAATCCGCATTCGCCTAAAATTATCGTCATCGATCCCAGGATGACCGAAACTGCAATGAACGCAACGCAGCATCTCTCAATTGCCCCAAAGGCGGACCAATCGCTGCTGTACGGAGTCGCCAGAATTTTCATTGAGAACGATTGGATCGATCAACAATACATCGACGAATCCACAAACGATTTCGAAGAATTCGCAAAATTCGTCTCTGCATACAACGACGAACGCGTCGCGACTGAAACCGGTCTCACCATCGACCAGATTCATCGCTTCGCCGAAACCATCCACGAAGGCAAAAGAGTTTCATTCTGGTGGACCATGGGCGTCAACCAAAGTTATCAAGGAGTCCGCACGGCTCAAGCGATTATCAATCTCGCATTGATGACAGGAAACATCGGACGCCCAGGTACCGGGGCGAACAGCATCACCGGTCAGTGCAACGCGATGGGGTCTCGGCTGTTCAGTAACACGACGAACCTCCTCGGTGGACACGACTTCACGAACCCTGAGCATCGCGAGAAAATCGCCAACATTCTCGACATTGATCCCGCCCTGATCCCAACTAAAAACAGCCTACCGTATCACAAAATTATCGATGGCATTCTGCGAGGAGAAATACGCGGCCTCTGGGTGATTTGCACAAACCCTGCCCATTCCTGGATCAATCAAAATCAGTGCCGCGACATTCTTGACCGGCTCGACTTTTTAGTTGTGCAGGATATGTACCACAACACCGAGACAGCCAAGATGGCCGATCTCGTTCTGCCTGCCGCTGGCTGGGGTGAAAAGGAAGGAACGTTTATTAACTCCGAACGCCGCATCGGCATCATCAAGAAAGTCTCCAAGGCCCCCGGCGAAGCACTCTCCGACTTCAACATCTTCAAACTCGTCGCACATTACTGGGGCTGTACAGAGATGTTCAAAGACTGGAAGTCGCCGGAGGAGGTCTTCCAAATTCTCAAACAATGTTCCGCCGGTCAGCCTTGCGACTTCACTGGCATCGAAAACTATCAGTTCGTTGACGAACAAAAAGGCGTACAGTGGCCGTACAGTGACTCTGATGACAATGATCAGGAACGCCGACTCTTTGAGGATGGTCAGTATTACCATCCAGACCGTCGTGCCAAGTTTTTGTTTGAAGAACCACGACCTCTCACTGAGCCGCCGACTGATCTCTTCCCTTTCATTCTCCTTACCGGACGCGGTTCTGCATCGCAGTGGCACACTCAAACAAGAACACGCCATTCAGCGGTCCTACGAAAACTTTACCCAGAAGACACCTTCGTCGAAATCAATCCGGTCGACGCCCGCCGCTTACAAATCAGTCCCGGCGAACGAGTCATCGTCGAATCACAACGAGGCCGAATCGTTGCAAAAGCGGTCCTGACTCCCGTGATTCAAGCCGGACAACTATTCATCCCGATGCACTACGAATCTGTCAACCAACTCACTGACGCCACCTTCGACCCCTATTCAAACCAACCCTCGTACAAAGCCTGTGCCGTTCGCGTTGTGATGAACTGAAGCCTCGCACGTGGTCTGCAATCTTCCTCATGTCTTTTTTTATCCGGCAAATTGAACCAAATCCCTCACCGCACTTTTCCATTCAGGGTATTGAAACTCAAAGCCTGCGTTTTGTAGTTTTCCGGGTACGACACGTCGGCTTTTCAGGATGAGTTCGGTTTCGGTTCGCAACAAGATTGCGGCAAGTTCCAACATTCGATTCGTAGCAGGCAAGCCGAGTTTGACTCCTACCGCTTCTCGAAAGTGCTGCATGAACTCCCGATTCGGAAGCGGATTCGGGGCCGCGATGTTGATCGGACCTTCCAAAGGGTGATCAATCAGGAAGCGGACAGCCTGAAGAAAGTCGTGTCCATGAATCCATGAAACATACTGCCGACCATCCCCGTTCTTCCCGCCTAAACCTCGGCGAACCATCACGTACAAAATGTTAAAGGCGCTGTTTGCCTCGGGATGCATGACGACGGCGGTTCGCATGAATACTTTTCGAGTGCCTGGAACCTCGACCTCTTTCGCCGCTTGTTCCCATTTTTTTGCAACATCAATACTGAATCTCCAGGTCTCCGGAACGTTGACCTCTTCCCCACCCAGAATTCCGGTCGCCTCATCATTAGCATCATCGTATCGATGAGAGTAAATCGTCGCGGTGCTGGATTGTAGCCAGATTTTCGGCGGATTTTGAGCCTGTTGTATCGCCTCTCCGATGACGCGAGTGGAGTCGATTCTCGAATTCATAATTTCGTCGCGATTGCGTTTGTTGTAACGACAATTCACGCTACTCCCAGCGAGATTGATGACGATATCGGCGCCGTCAATTTCGTGCTGCCAGTTACCAAGCGACTTGCCGTCCCACTTGACGCTTTTCCAGTTTCCCATTTGGGGACAACGACTGAGCACGACCACGTCATCACCAGACTCACAAAAAGAGTCCGCCAGTAAAGTTCCAATCAACCCACTTCCACCTGGAATGACGATCTTCATGAATGCTCCCCTGTTGACCAATTGCGATGTGATGCTGACCTTGAAGAGCCAACCGCATTGCCAGGGAATCATTCACAAAGAGAACGCGAGATGCCACTTTTTCCGAAAGTGTCTGTTGCGTGCCAGGGACGCAGGACAAACTCGATAACCGTGACGACTGGTTACTTCTCTTCGGCAAGTAACTCTCGACCACGGAGGTGGACTTCATCGCGGTCAACTTCACCTTTCGCCAGCTTTTCAAGCACTTTTCGCTGAGCGAGGTAGTCCTTATTCTCAATCCCAGCTTTGCTTTGCAGCAAACGCCAGGCTTTGCGGCGTTCGATGCAAAACAAGACCATTTGTCGCGACATGATGGCGTAGAAAGGCTTGCCGTTGTCGTCTTCTGATTCGGTCCAGACTCCCCAATCCGGGACATAGCCTGATGAATCTGGATCGACGAAACGGCGATTCACAACATCATTTTGAGTGACAGCGACCAGAACGTCATCGAGATGAACCAGACCTGTCACGTCGGCTTCAGCGACTTTCTTCCAGTGTCGTCGGAAGCGAGCTTCGGTGAATGCCCAGTGCGCGGCTGTGTACGCATAGCTATTTCCGGTCGATTTCGATTTGATGGTCCGCCAGTCAGTTTTCGGTGACGGATTGCCAGCCAGTTCCATCGCTTCCTGGTACGTCTCTCCAGTTTGTGGATTAAAGATGAACTGTGGCATCCCGCGCGAATCGCGGACACGCGTCGCCTGAATCGTCGCCATGTCATCTCCAACGCCATGTTCCGGCTGACAAGTTGTGAAGCATTGGAAGAATGCAGTCCCTCGGTACTCGAGAGCGTCAAGGATCGACTTGAAGAACCGGGTTTGATCCGCCATTGAAATCTGCGCGACAAACGGCGATCCGTGTCCGGAAGTAAACGTTTCGGCGACAGATTTTCTCTCGGTCAATTTCCCTTGCGTCGCTGCTCCGATCTGGTTCATGTCGAAACCACCGGTCAGAACGGATGAGTCTGAATTTTGTCCTCCGGTGTTCGAATAAACCTGCGTATCGAGCATGAGTAGCAGCACGTTCGGTCGGTTTTGTAGAACGACTTTGGAAACGTTCTGGTAGCCGATATCTCCCATACCGCCATCG
>JAJDEL010000128.1 GCA_029259835.1 Planctomicrobium sp.
GAAAGAACTGCGGCAAGCACACTGAAAGTGTGCTGCTAAACGGTGCTTGTGCGGATTTTTTTGCTACTCCGTCTCCAGCTCAACCAGATCCACGTCCTTCTGAATTTCCTTCGCAGCGTCTTCGTCGACGTAGTCGCTGTGGCATGATGCTTTGTCGTCTTCGGCACCGACAGCTTGTTTTGTTTTTGAGGCGAGTTTGTGGACTTCTTCAGGGGAGAGGACTCCGCGTTTTTCTAAGATCTCTTTTTGTTCGGCGGTCAGGGCGGCGGAGACTTTGGCTTTGTCCCATTTGTAGTCGTCTTCTTTGCCGGAGGCGAACTGGACGATCTCTTTGCTGATTCGCACGCTGCACCAGTCGTGACCACACATCGCGCAGAAGTCGGTATCAACGTCGAGGTCTTCGTCGTGGTAGGCGCGGGCGGTGTCTGGGTCGAAGCTGAGTTCGAAGTGTTTTTCCCAGTTCAGGGCGGCGCGGGCTTTCGTCAGTTCGTCATCGCGATCGCGTGTGCCTGGGATGCCGAGGGCGACGTCGGCAGCGTGAGCGGCGATTTTGTAAGCGACGCAACCTTGCTTCACGTCATCTTTCTTCGGCAAGCCGAGGTGTTCTTTCGGTGTGACATAACAGAGCATACTCGCTCCGTGGTACGCAGCAGCAGTTGCACCGATGCAACTGGTGATGTGATCGTAGCCAGGGAAAATGTCAGTCACGAGCGGTCCGAGAACGTAGAACGGTGCGCCGTGGCAGAGTGTTCTTTCGAGTTTCATGTTGTATTCGATCTGGTCGAACGGAACATGTCCTGGTCCTTCGACCATGACTTGCACACCTTTACGCCAGGCGCGTTCGGTCAGTTCGCCCAATGTGCTTAGTTCAGCTAGTTGAGCCATGTCAGTTGCATCGGCCAAACCGCCAGGTCGCAGACCATCGCCGATGGAGAAGGTGACATCGAACTCACGCATGACGTCGCAGATTTGTTCCCAACCTGTGTACATTGGATTCTCTGCGTCGTGGTCGATCATCCATTTCGCAAGCAATGATCCACCGCGCGAGACGATTCCGATCAACCGTTCTTTGACGTACTGCAAATGTTCGTGCAACACGCCAGCATGAATCGTGAAGTAGTCGACCCCCTGTTCCGCCTGATGTTGCAACGACTCCAGGATGATTTCCATGTTGAGGTCGTATAGTTTACGACCGATGATCATCGCATAAATCGGAACCGTCCCAATCGGAACGTTACTGTTCTTAATAATCGCTTCGCGGCAGCCGTCGATGTCTCCACCTGTCGAGAGATCCATGACTGTATCGGCGCCCCACTGCTCAGCCCATTTCAGTTTTTCAACTTCTTCATCCGTCCCAGAGGAAACCGGCGAGGCTCCCATGTTCGCGTTCACTTTTGTTTTCGAAGCACGACCGATTGCCATTGGTTGCAAATTATGTTGCAGGTGAACTTTGTTCGCCGGAATGACCATACGACCGGCGGCAACTTCGTCGCGGATTTGTTCAGGTGTGAGATGATTTTCACTCTCGGCGACACGTTCCATCTCCGCTGTCACACTTCCAACCCGAGCCGATTCCAGTTGCGTAATCGGTTCGAAATCGGCAGGGAAGCTAACAGCACGTAACGATCCATCTGACTGGCGGAAGACAACGTTGCCGGTCGTCGAGCTTTCTTGGCCCGCTGCCTGAAGTTCTGTCGACCAGCCTTCTGGAAGAAAATTCCAAGCGGTTTTGTCCGATGGCTGCGGCATGCCGGGGGTGTCTGGGGAAGCAAAGGTCCAGCGACCTTCGAGACCGGGTGCGATGTGAGCTTTCTTCGCGAAGCTGCCGGGGTTGGTCCCTTCTTTAGCAGTGGAAGGATTGAGACCGGTTTCTGGCAATTGGTATGACATTTCGTCATCCTTTCCGTGGATGTGGAGGATGTTCTTAAGATGTTCTTAGTTTGGGTCATCGTAACTGCGTGCTTGCGTTGCGTCCATGAGCAGGGTTCTTAAAACCGACTCATATTTCTCTCGAAAAGCCGCCTGTTTTGCCCATTGCGTACAAGCATTTAGCGGCTAGAATGTTCGATTCGACTTTTTGGCGAGTTTGAGAATGATCGAAACGTTCTCAACGTAATTACCGCATGTGTGATATTTTATGACTTCCTCAGATTCAGACGACGCCCTAGTCACCAGTGCTGGTGATATTCAACAAGAAACAATCTTGGTCCTCGACTTTGGATCGCAAACCGCTCAGTTGATTGCTCGACGCGTGCGGGATCAGCATGTCTTTTGCCAACTTGTACGGCATGATCTTTCGGCAAAGAGGATTCGAGAACTCGCTCCACAAGGGCTGATTCTCTCCGGAGGTCCGGCGAGCGTCTATGGTAAGGGAGCGCCGCAAGTCGACCCCGGTATTTTCGAATTAGGAATCCCGATTTTAGGCATCTGTTACGGAATGCAGGCAGAGTGCAAGGCACTCGGTTGCGAAGTCAAACCGAGTGAGTCGCGCGAGTTTGGTCATACAGAATTGAAGTGCAAAGATGGTGGACCACTCTTCGCCGGGCTGCCAGACTCGTTGACCGTCTGGATGAGTCACGGTGACCGCGTGGAAAACCTGGACGAGAGTTTTATTGTCCTGGCGGAAACGGAAGATTGCCCGAACGCAGCGATCAAGCATCGCGACCGGGAAATTTACGGCATTCAATTCCACCCGGAAGTGACTCACACGCAACAGGGTGAGCACCTTCTCGGGAATTTCATTCGCAGCATTTGCGGCTGCAAAGGTTCTTGGAAAATTTCATCGTTCATTGATCAGGAATGCGAAGCCGTTCGCGAACGCGTCGGGAATTCAAGAGTCATCTGCGGCCTCTCCGGCGGCGTCGATTCTTCCGTGACTGCGGCATTGTTGTACAAGGCGATTGGTTCGCAGTTGACGTGCATTTTTGTTGATAACGGATTGCTGAGAAAAGGGGAGCGCGAGCAAGTCGAGTATGAATTTGGCGAACACTTCAAGACCGATCTGCATGTCGTTGATGCTCGCAAACGTTTTCTGGATGCATTGAAAGGCGTTGATGATCCACAAAAAAAACGGAAAATTATTGGCAAGGTCTTCATCGATGTCTTCAAAGATGAATCGAAAGATATCGAGGACGCTCGCTTCCTGGCGCAGGGAACCCTCTATCCCGATGTCATCGAATCTGGAGCGAATCCCGATGGTCCGGCGGCGACGATTAAGTCGCATCACAACGTTGGTGGGTTACCGAGGGAGCTTGGCTTCGAGCTGATCGAACCGATGCGAATGCTTTTCAAGGATGAAGTCCGTTTGATGGGGCACGAACTCGGCTTGCCTGAGAAACTCATTTGGCGACATCCGTTTCCAGGTCCAGGTCTTGCAGTCCGTTGTCTTGGGGAGGTCACTCCCCAGCGTCTTTTGATTTTACAGGAAGCCGATGCGATTCTCATTGAAGAATTGTACGAGTCGGACTATTACCACAAAGTCCAACAGGCCTTCGCTGTTCTGCTACCGTTGCAAACAGTCGGTGTTATGGGAGATGAGAGAACGTACGAAGACGTCATCGCGATTCGCTCGGTCGACACCGACAACTTTATGACCGCCGACTGGTCTCGGTTGCCGTACGATTTATTGCAGCGGGTTTCAACACGAATCATCAACTCTGTACGCGGGGTGAACCGGGTTGTTTATGACATCAGTTCGAAGCCGCCGAGTACGATTGAGTGGGAATAGTAAATGGATTGAGGGGCTAGTGTTGAGTGACTAGTGTGAAGAAGATAATGCAAACGCGACTCGTTTAGCATCACACTTCATTGTGTGGTTTTTCGTTGTTGTTTCGATGTATTTGCAACGTTCAGCGGGAGCGAAGCCGGGTCGCGCACTTCAAGTGCGGGGCTAAACTTGATTCTTCGCACGCAAACTGCGATTCTCTTTCTTCTTACCCTTGCCTCTCAACCCTAGCCCCTCATCCGTTCCCATGCTTTCGATTGATTTTCAAAACGTGACAAAGCGGTTTCCGGGCGTGGTTGCTCTGGACGATGTTTCTTTTGATGTTCGTAAAGGTGAGTTTCATTCGATCTGCGGCGAGAACGGTGCTGGCAAAAGTACGTTGATGAAAGTTCTCTCCGGCGTCCTGACCGACTACGAAGGAGACGTCCATGTCAACGGGACAAAAATTCAGTTCGACGGAACACGCGCCGCCGAAGCAGTCGGCATTAGCATCATTCATCAGGAATTGAATCTCGTTGAAGAACTCAGCGTCGCTGCGAATATCTTTCTGGGACGGGAAATTCGCAATGGCATCTTTTTAAACGATGCTGCGATGGTCGAGGAGTCTCAGAAATTGTTCGAGCAACTCGATTGCGATATTCGCCCGCGTCAAACAGTTCGAGAACTGCGAGTCGGTGATCAACAGCTCGTTGAAATCGCCAAGGCACTCTCGTTGAAATCGGACATCCTCATTATGGATGAACCGACGAGCGCCCTCACGGAGACAGAAGTCCAGCGGCTCTTTCGCGTCATTGAAATGCTGCGGGAAAATGGCGTGACGATTCTCTATATCTCGCACAAAATGGAAGAGGTCTTCCGCCTTTCGGATCGCATTACGATATTGCGAGATGGCAAACATGTGCGGACCTTGAATCGGGAAGAGACAACTCCGCAGGAAGTGACTCACCTAATGGTCGGACGTGAGATTGAATCGATTCAACTCGGCGGCGACCGACACGTTGGCGAACCGGCCTTAGAGGTCGAGAACCTCTCACTCCCATGGCCGGGTCATGCCAGAGAATGGCGGCTGAAGGATGTTTCCTTCTCTCTAAGAAAAGGAGAAGTCGTCGGCATTGCCGGGCTGATGGGAGCCGGTCGCACGGAACTCCTCGAATGCCTCTTCGGTGCCAGCGAAGAAACCCCGCAAGGCACAATTCGTCTGAATGGGAACGCGGTCGCATTTCGCCATCCATCGGAAGCCAAAGCTGCCGGAATTGCGATGGTCACCGAAGACCGTAAGCGGCTGGGTCTGTTTCAACAGATGACCGTCCGCGAGAACATCACAATGTGTACGCTCCCGGAAATGGTTTCATCAGGTGTCATTCAAACGCGAAAAGAATCGGTCGCAACGCAAGAATCGATTGAGGAACTCGGTGTGAAAACGTCCGGTCCAGAATCGGCCGTCACCAGCCTTTCAGGTGGAAATCAACAGAAGTGTATCATCGCCCGCTGGCTGCGCACGAACCCGGAAGTCCTCCTCCTCGACGACCCTACGCGCGGCGTCGATGTCGGTGCGAAAGCGGAACTGTATCAAGTGATCGACAAACTCTGTCGCGACGGCCTCGCGATCATCGTCACATCGAGTGAACTCCCAGAACTGATCACACTCTGCGACCGAATCTTAGTCCTCTGCGAAGGCCGCCTGACTGGCGAACTTGCTAAATCAGACTTCAGCGAAGAGCGGATCATGGAGTTGGCAACGGCGATGGCAGAAGAATCGCCGGTTTGACTTGATGAACTGAAACCCCAGTTTAAAGCATGCTGTGCCGAGTGCATTCAATGCGTTTTCCACCGGGTGACTCACCCGGTGCTAAGTGAACGTAGAATTGCTCTGATTGGAACTGGATTACCAAGTAATATACGTATGACGCTGGTTTGTTGGCGAGAAAAAACGAACCTTTTGAAACCCAGTATCTCGGTTCTATACATTTGGTGAATGGCTTTGCCACCGAACTTTGCCTGTTCCACATCGCGTTAGTACGAATGATTCGCCAACGAAGGACAAACTGATGACATGGCCTGAGTCAGTGACCTTGCGTGGTCAGCACGCAACTTTGGAGCCATTGACGCGTGAACACCACGACGCAATGGCAGAAGCAACTCAAGATGGCGAACTTTGGAAGCTCTGGTACACGAGTGTCCCATCGCCCGAGGAGATGATGACGGAGATTGATCGTCGCCTAGGCTTGCAAGCGAAGGGTTCGATGCTTCCTTTCGCCGTTCTTGACTCGAAGGGCACTGCGGTCGGCATGACGACTTATATGAACATTGACGCTGCGAATAAACGTGTCGAAATCGGTTCAACTTGGTACGCCAAACACGTACAGCGTTCAGGTCTTAATACGGAATGCAAATTGATGCTGTTGACGTATGCATTCGAGACGCTCGATTGTGTCGCGGTAGAGTTCAGGACTTCATTCCACAATCACAAAAGTCGCCGCGCAATCGAGCGCCTCGGCGCCAAATTTGACGGCATTTTGCGTAACCACCAACACCACATCGATGGATCGCTTCGCGACACGTGCGTCTACTCAATTATCCAGTCTGAATGGCGGACCGTGAAGACGCATCTCGCGTTTCAACTTGAGACTGGGTCGAGGAAAAAGGAGTGAGTAGAGAGGCTTGGCGACAGACTGAGCTGCATCGCTGTTGAGATTGATCAGGCCAGCATCGCGTCTCCAGGACTAAGAATGGCGACGGACCGAACAACGCGTGCCATTCCAACTCCGTAAAAATTCATCCCCACTTAGCCCCCGGTGACACACCGGGGGAAACTGCAAGTGGCGATGGTAACACTTTCTCTCGCCGAAATTGAGCCGTGAGTGAGTGGAATTGAATGGCTCAATCTCTTATCAGTACGGTTTGAATGATGATCAATTGCCGACCTGAAAAAGCGAACAGTATGAAAATCCTCATCTCGATTTTATGCACCTGTCTCTGGACGGGAATTGTGCTTGCTGAAGAGGCTCCTGAATTCCATCTTGATTGGGAGTGGGTCGAGACTCCTTTCGGGAAGCCGGTCATTGATCGTGGAGCAACAGGGGCGTGGGATCATTACGCGGTCGACAATCCGTATGTCTACACCGAAGGGAACAAGCTGTACTGTTTCTTCGAAGCACAAGATGTCCCAAGTTCTGCTCCGCTTTGGCACGAACAAATTGGGATCGCTGTTTCGGACGATGGAATCCATTGGACGAAAAGCGACAAAACGAATCCGATCTTACAAGCAGGCGCCGCCGGGAGTTGGGATCATCCGATAGCCAAGTTGCCAGCCGGAGTTGTAAAACGTGACGGGGTCTACCACTTGTTCTATTCAGGGCGAAACAAAATCACGAAGCAGATCGGGCTCGCCACGGCGACGCGTTTGGAAGGTCCATGGATCAAGTCGAAACGGAATCCCGTTATCCCCAGTCGCCCGGACCATTGGGATCGCATGATGAGTACCCATCCTTCGCCGGTTTTCGAAGTGAACGGAAAGTTCTACCTGCTCTTCCGCGGGATGCAGGCAATGTCGGTGAAAGAAGGAGTTGGAGTCGCAGCCAGTTCTGATTTACTCAATTGGAAACGTATCCCGGAATCAGACCAGCAACCTGCGATTCCGATTGCGGCACAAATTCAATCTCTGGCAATGGCACAAACGAAAAACGGTTTTGTCGGAATTTGCCAACCAGTCAAGTTGAAGGAGCGGCGGTATTGGTTCTCCAAAGATTTGGTTCATTGGAAACCGGGACCGTTCGTGAAAGTGAAAGCCTCGCGGCAGGCGGAAACGTTGTCGAATCCATTTTTCGTCAATGGACAGTGGAACGTCCTGTACGAACAAAAAGACCGCATTTATCGTGCTGTCCTTCAACCGAAGCAGGAATAATCAGACAGACCGCACACTCTCTATGATTGCACTTCGGGTGTCGGGCGTTCAGAATCTGTGTACGAGACACGAGTATTGCGTTCCCTGATCTGAATTTTCCGATGACACCTCAAGCTGTTCACATTCAAACCGGTTGCCGATTGCACTTCGGTCCGTTGTCTCATCACCCGGAAAAGGGCAGGCACTTCGGTGGGATCGGGATGATGATCCGGTCACCGGGATTTGATCTTGTCGTCAAGAAGAGTAAAGCGGCGTCCGCGTCGAATTCGGAATCGGCCTTGGCTTTACTCGATTTGATTTGCAGCAGTCAACCAGAGTGGGATCAGTCTGTTTCGATTGAAATCAAGAATGAGATCCCAACGCATCAAGGTCTGGGTTCAGGTACGCAACTCGGCATGGCGGTGACGGAAGCAGTCGGACTACTGCATGGTGAGTCAGGGTTGTCTGCTCAGCAACTGGCGAATTGTTCACGGCGCGGTCAGCGGTCAGCGGTTGGATTGCATGGATATTTAGAAGGAGGCTTCTTGGTCGATGCTGGACATCAACAAGGGGAATCGATTGGACAAATCGCCTGCCGTCTCAAATTCCCAGAAGACTGGAGCATCTTGCTGGTTACGCCATCTGAATCGCAAGGAATGCACGGTGATGATGAAACGCAGACGTTTGCGAAACTCTCACCGATGAGTCAAACGCGAACCGGAGATCTGAGCCGACTCACTCTCACGGAGATCCTGCCTTCGATTAAGCACGCTGATTTCCGAGCCTTTGCTCATGCGATTAAAGAGTATGGAGAACTCGTCGGAGATTTTTTTGCACAAATTCAGGGAGATATCTTCTCTCATGCTGAAATGAATGGATTTGCGGATCGTTTGCATGAAGAGAACATGATCGCGCTTGCTCAATCATCATGGGGACCAACAGTGGCGATTTTCGTCCCAGACCAGGACGAAGCAGACCGCGTTTCAGCACTTGTTCGAGAAGACGAATTCGGGCAGAACTGCCTCCTCACGCAAACGCAACCGATGAATGCCGGTCGAGCATTGAGGATGGAATGATTCGCGATCATTTGTTGTTGAAAACAAAGCCACGGATGGACACTGATCGGCACAGATAAAAATTTCTTTAAACCTGACGACTGAAACTTCCTCATCTTACAGGAAATTAACTCACTGATCCGTAAATTCCCGCAGCATCTTTGCTATGGGCCCATTTGCAACTTCCATTACATAAAACGGCTACTTTTCTTCTCCTTGTCTCTGTGGCCCCTTGGTAAATTCTCATCTCCTTGCCGTGGCTTTCCTTAATAATCAGATTTTTCGGTGGACGTGTTGCGTTTTCCTCTCGGTCTGATTTCAATATGTTGGGTCATTCCAAACGATTGGAGGTCGCAACCGCGACAGCTTCAAAAATTAAATATGAAAGAGTCCTATGAATCGTATTTTGTTGACACTCTCTTTGCTTCTGGTTTTGCCGAACTTCGTTGCGGCGGAGGATGGCTGGGTTTCCTTGTTTAATGGGAAATCTCTTGAAGGCTGGACGCAGAAAAATGGTTGGGCCAGCT
>JAJDEL010000129.1 GCA_029259835.1 Planctomicrobium sp.
CTGTACCTTTGAGATCGAATTCCCGAACCGTATTTTCCCCCCACCGGGGTAAGAATAGATTCTCGTTCCCAAACTCCGCTTAGGAACGATTCAATATCAGGAACCCATCAATGCTACGTTTCGTCTTGATCTGTTTCTTTACTTCGCTCTCTGTTTTTCAAACGGCTTGTGCGGAGAATCCACTGAAACTCCATTGGGAGAAAGACTGGTTGACGATTTCCGGTGATCAAATCCCAGGCAAAGAAATTCGGATTCACTATTTGGAAGCCTACTGCCGTGCTGGCTCGACTGATGCCGATTGGGTGAAGCATACGCGGATGCAACATGAAACAAAGTTGCTGGAAGCTAACGCCGCAGGCACGTTGGTGCGACTGCAATGCAAAGTGAACGATGGGTTAATCGTCGAGCACACGATTACTTCGACCCACGACGAAGTTCGCTTCCACCTCACAGCGACAAATCCCACCAACAAACGGTCCGAAGCCGTTTGGGCACAGCCATGCGTACGGCTTGCTGATTTTACTGGCGCCACACAGAAGACCTATCTCAAGCAGTCGTTTGTTTTTCTTGATGGAAAACTCGAAACATTGCCAACACGAAATTGGGCGACGAAAGCACGATATATTCCTGGTCAAGTATGGGCACCGAAAGGCGTTGATCGGAATGATGTTAATCCTCGCCCTTTGAGTGATTTGGTTCCCAGCAATGGCTTGATCGGATGTTTTTCAGCGGACAATTCGAAAATCTTTGCGACTGCGTATGAACCGTATCAAGAACTTTTCCAAGGTGTGGCGGTTTGCCTGCACTCCGATTTTCGGCTCGGTGGTTTAAAACCAGGAGAGACAAAAGAGGTCCGAGGGAAAATTTACATCGTTCCGAACGATACCAAAGCCTTGTCGAAACGTTATGAGAATGACTTCCCAGAGCATGTGGAATAAGAGGAAGTGCTTCTCAATGTTGCTCGATGAGAAGGTTAGCGAACTGTCGTCCAGTGACTGGCATCGGAAGTTCGTCGAGTTCTTGCAACTCGGCCCACTGGAAGTTGTCAGCAAGGTTCTTCTTGGAAACTCTTCCGATGGCCTCTGCTGATAGACAGATCAGCCGGATTCGGTAGCGTGTGACGCTATGGCGGATTTCGGTAATGACTTCTGGGAGATCGATGTTCTGCTTCCATTGGTCCGATATTTTTTCGTGGACTTCGGAATTAAGTGTCGCCAGCTTTTTCGGTGAGAGCTTTTGTTTGAAGGTCAGGGAATCAATTGGGAACCGAATGAAGTCCCACATACCAGCCCAGCGTTCGCCAGTTGGTCGCTGGCGTACCAGGTAACGATTCCCGGAGCGGATAGCGATTGTGGCTTCCACAACCTGTGTAACTTTTGGTCGCGTTTTCTTTTGCGGGACAAATTCTTGAGTGTCGACGGCAGCTGCGCGGCAATGCACATTCAGTGGGCATCGCTCGCAGTCTGGTGTGGCAGGTGTACAGACCTGGGAACCGAGTTCCATGAGTGCCTGATTGAGGTGCCCGGCATTCTTCTTGGCTTGCAGAAGTTCCGCAAACGCCCACAACAATTTTTCACCTTCTCGACTACGTGGATCGCCAGCGTAATTCAGCAATCGGCAGTAAAGCCGTAGAGTGTTCGCCTCGACAATCGGAGCTGGAAGATCGAAGGCGAAAGATCGAATCGCACCCGCGGTATAGCGTCCAATCCCTGGTAGAGATAACAGGCTCGCAAGATCCATGGGAAACTGACCATCATGATCCTCTTGAATCACAATGGCGGCCTTTCGCAAATTTCGACCACGACTGTAATAGCCGAGACCTTCCCAATACTGAAGCACTTCTTCTTCACTTGCAGCAGCAAGTTTCGAGACTGTTGGAAATCGCCTTAGAAACTTTTGGTAATACGGAACGACCGCTTTTACGGTCGTTTGCTGCAGCATAATTTCACTGATCCAAATCTGATACGGATCGTGCGTCTCTCGCCAGGGGAGAACTCGTCCATGCTTTTTGTACCAGTTGCCGAGCCGTCGTCGCAGACTGACGAGTTCTGACCGATCAAATCCATCGAGAAGAGAGTCGTCCATCGCCGAAACAGTGCTGTATTTGAGACTTTGAAACTGTGTTGAGGACTTTAGCCGAAGGCTTTTCTTAACATACTTAAGCTTTTCGGTATCGCTGTTTCGTGTTTCTCTTTGCCTTCGAACTCAAGTGAGACGTAGCCAGAGTAGTTCACGTTTGACAGGACTTTTGCGACGCGGTCGTAATCGATATCGAGCGTATACCAGGTGCCGCCGCCGAAGTAAGTTTTGGCTTGAACGAACGCGGCGTAGGGGGCAAGCATTTCATATTGTTTGTACTGTCGTTCCAGAAAATTCCCAGTATCCAGCGTCGCTCGCAACCAAGGTGAATTGATCGCGTCAACAATTTTGATGACACCTTCTGCTGTCCGTCCCAGTCCCCAGTGGTTTTCCAAACCGAGAACAACCCCGCACTCTTCCGCCTTAGCAACGCATCTCTCCAAGCTGTCGATGACCCACTTGAATCCTTCATCTTCTGTGTAACCTGGTAGGATCGGCTCGATGCCTTTGTTCGCCATGAGGGCATCGAAACCTTTGATCGTTCCCCAGCGACCGGTATTCACGCGAATCGTTGGAATGCCGAGAGCGTAAGCAAGTTCAATACAATGGATTGTATGGTCAATGTTTTGTTGTCGCTTGTCGGCATCCGGAGAAACAAATGATTGATGCGTCGAGAATCCGCACAAGTCGAGACCATTTTGAAACGCGCGTTGCTTAATTTTTTGTAGAGCTGCGTTTGATTCATCACGCATTTGAATATGCAAAACTTCAACGCCATCAAAACCTGCTTCGGCAGCGAGGTCGATACAATCAACAATCGCGAGTTTACTATCCGGGCGGAATCTCCAGTATGAATACGTCGATGTCGCAATGCGTGGTGCGCGTTTCTCTTTCGCAGGAGATTGACCTTCGGACTGCTTGTTTTCAGCAGCCTGACTGATTCCAGCCATCCCGGCCAAACCTGCTGAGCCAGCCAACGCTGTGCTACTAAGCCACTGACGTCGATTGATTCTATCGCTGTTCATATCATCAACTCATTTGAGGTGAAGGAGTCGCCCGTCATAGTAGTCATTTGCAACACAGCAAGTCAGCACTGCGCATAAAAAAACGGCAATCTGATTTGCTCAGATTGCCGTTTGAAATCAGAATTTCTAGCGGGACAGGAACGCCACGACTTGACCAACATCAACCGGCAGGCTGACATCGTCGAAGGTTGGCAGCGATGTGACGATTGCTGTCAAATCGTCTGCATCGAAGTTGATCCAACTGCAACCGGTGTCGCCACCATCTTCAGCCCGTTCTTTATAAAGCTGTTTTAAGTTTGGACGATTCTTGATCGTAACCTTGTCACCTGCCTTCACAATGAACGAAGGGCGGTCGACCCGGCGACCATTCACGAGAAAGTGTCCGTGAACGATTCCCTGGCGTGCCTGTGGTCGAGTATTCGTGAAACCGGCTCGACGCACGACATTGTCCAAGCGTCGTTCACAAAGAATCATCAGGTTTTCACCTGTATTTCCTTTGATACGTTTTGCTTTTTCGAAATATCGACGCAAGTGCTTTTCACGAAATCCGTAGTAGAATTTGATTTTTTGCTTTTCAACGAGAGCCAGACCGTAGTTGCTGGTCTTACGTCGTCGTTGCACCATTCCTGGTGGATATTCTTTCCGTTCGAATGCACGAACAGCACCTGCGTTCTCAAAGACTTGAAAACCGAGGCGGCGATTGATTCTCGCTTTGGGTCCGGTGTAACGTCCCATTTAACATAATTCCCGAAAGGATCTGTACTTACGACACAAACAACACAACTTCCCCGTCAGTTTCCGAGGAAAGGCGAATCATGTCGTTTGCTACGCGACTCGTCAAGTGTCCGCCGACTGTCCACGAATGATTTTCCCCGAATTATCCCGGCAAACACCACTGAATATGTCACCTATGTGGTATTTTGTTCAGTTCACGACATTTCGGGCGGATTGCCCGTCAAGGACGCGACGGCAGTTCTGGCTCCCTTTAATTCGCATGTCGTCCAGGCCTTCTTCGGAATAGAAAGCAGCGTGCGGGTTGATGATGATTCGGTCAAAAGCCGGGTGTGAGGGATCTCGCCAGGCAACCATGAGTGGATCGTTTTCCTCAGGAGGCTCAGTTTCAAGAACATCCAATGCCGCTCCACGCAGGTGATCACCTTCAATCGCCCGTAAGACGGCGTGGGCATCGACAACGCCGCCGCGAGCGGTGTTCACGAGAAATGAACCGGGCTTCATTTTCGCAATTGTCTGGTCGTTGAGCATATGCTGCGTTTCGTCCGTGCGGGGACAATGCGCACTGACAACATCCGATTGAGCCAATAAATCGTCGAGACTTTCAATTCGTTCGATACCGAGGGATTTGTCTCGACCATCTGGCACGTGTGGGTCGTAATAAATGACTCGCATGCCGAGCGCTTTCGCCCGTAGTGCGGTCGCTGTACCGATTCGACCGACACCGATCACTCCAAACGTTCGACCCCGCAGGCGGTGCGTCGGTTTGACTTGTTCATAAATCCACGGACCGGCGCCACGCTGCAGCCGGTTATTCATGTAATGAACTCCACGAGCCATCGTGAGCATCATTCCGATTGCCGAGTCGGCGACTTCTTCTGTTCCGTAATCAGGAACATTCGCAACGTTGATCCCTTTCTCGCGTGCAAGCTTCCAGTCGACGTTATCGTACCCGACACCGCAGCGGACAATCAGTTTACAATTCTGCAAGCTGTTGATCGTTTTCTCGCTCAGGGAGATAAAGTGGTAAATCATAATCGCATCGGCATCTTCGATATTGCCGACCAGATCGTCTTCTGAATACGCATTCAAAGCAGTGACATCCGCCAGATCACCAAGAATTTGCTCCTCATGACTCAACGGTGGATTGATAAAATCAGTGATGACAACTTTAGACTTGGACATCTCTACTCGGCATTTGGGAAAGTGAAATTTTGTTCTTCAATCAGGCATCATAAAGTTGTTGAGTGCAGCAGTCGACTCCATCAAGAAACTCATCAGGCGAGAGTGTCAGTGTGTTGCATACCACGAAGTGTCCGTTGCTAATAGCGATGCAATTTACAGATATCCTTTCTGCCTAAATCTGTGTCTCTCTGCGAAATCTGCGGGCCCAATGTTTGTCTGCAGTTGACACAGATTTTTGCAGAGGGTCGAGTCAGGCGGAGCTGGAATTCAAGTCGGTCTTTGAGTCCGAATTGAGGCCGCGCACGGGGATTGTTGTTGAACCAGTTTTGTTCAGTGTCAGTTCAATTTCTCCACGGCAAGTCATGTCACGACGCAGGGAAATCGAACGCTTTGCTTTGAAGGCCATCCTCAGTATTTGCCTGCTCTAATGAGGTGAAAAATGCGGCTGTTTCGTACTGGTGGTGACGCCCTTGAATATTTATCAACAATTAATATTTGCTGCGCGAAACCTTCAAAACGGGTTTCTATCGTTTCTTTTGTCAGCGACAAAAGGCAGCAGTTCTGCCTCAATTGATCTCACAATTTGTTCATCAACAAGGGGGACTCTGGGGGAAACGAATCCAAATCATGAACGTGAATTAATCGTGGTGACTGAAATACAAAATTGTCAAGAATCAAATTCGAATTAATTACTTATTGGAGACGCGAAACGATGATTGTGAAGAAAAGAACGTGCGAGACTCCGAAGCCATTGAGTGGCTTCACTCTCATTGAACTCCTGGTGGTGATTGCGATTATTGCAATTCTCATCTCATTGGTGACGCCAGCTGTTGTGGCGGCCCGGGAAGCTGCTCGATCAACGCAGTGTAAGAATAACTTGAGAAATTTCGGTGTCGGCCTACATGCTCACGCCGCCATGGACAAACGAAACAGGTTCTGCACTGGAGCTTATGATTTTCGTCGCGATGGCTGCCCTGACTCATTCGGCTGGGTGGCTGATTTGGTCAACAATGGCATGAATGTCCAGGAAATGCTCTGCCCGTCGTCGACACTGGTTGGCAGCGAAAAACTCAACGACATGGTCGGTGTCGTGAACACGAGTAACAAAGATGGTGCCCCTGTCAAACGGCTTTCCGCTGGTCGCTGCTCAAATTGGGGAGATGCTTCGAGTCCAATGCCGCCTGGTTCTGCTGCTCGAATTGCCAGTGTCATGAAGTTGTTGGAAGATGGTTACGGAACGAATTACGCGACAAGTTGGTATTTGGTGCGAAGCGGTCCAAAACTGGATTCAAACGGTTTGACCATTTCCGGACTGAAAGGATTCCAAGGGACGCTCGGCCCCTTAGCGCAACGTGGAGTCGATAACTCTGGTCTGTCCGGAAACGCGATTCCATTCATGGGGTGTGGAGCTCCTGGTGACGTGAATGAAGCCGTCCTTAGTGATGATCTTGGTGACTTCGCCGAAGCTGGAGTACGATTGGCGGAATCATTTAATGATGGTCCTGCTCGTTGGGATGCTTCAGCAAACAAAATTCAGTTGATGCCTGCCGGGACGAACTGGCTCGATGCGGTCCCTGGAAAACTCCCCGACTCCAACGTCGGCGGAACTCCCGGAGCAGATGGTCTCTTATGGCTTCAAGACACTCGTGACTGGTACGCCTGGCATGGCACAGGAAGTAAGCGGCACTGCAACATCCTCATGGCTGATGGCAGTGTGAAAGCCATTCCTGATCTCGATGGTGATCAGTTCTTGAACCCAGGATTTGACATGACTGGACACGATGACAACGACGGTTTCACAACTGGTGCTGTAGAATTGACCCCACGCGAATCCTACAACGGCCCGGGACTCGGCGGAAACATCATTTCTAAAGGCAACTTCGAGTAGACCTTGATGGAACTTTGACGGTCTATCGCTCAACCGGGACGGCTTTACCGTCCCGGTTGTTTTTATGGTTCAACGACAAACGATGTGCGCCTTTGATTTCGGTGCGACATTCGACTGCCTCTTTTTTACTTTTAATGGTGATGATGCTCCTCGAAGAGCTTGTGATCCTTGCTGCTTTTGGCGTAGGCGAAGAGCTCGAGGATTTCTTCTTTCGTCAGATTGTTCAGAAGTCTTGCTGGCATGAGTGAGAAATCTGACTTCTTTTGGGCTTCAATCTAACCTTCATCTTGTTCAGTGTCGGTTTGTCTTGTGCGAGGGGATCGATCACGGCACTGACTGTTCGTCAGCGATCCACTGAATGGGCGTGTTGGAACAGCGAACATGAGTTGCAACCAGAACAAGATTAAACTACGCAACGGAAAGAGCTGCGCGTGTTCGCATCCTCTACTTGATTTTTCTAAGATGCCCGTCGCTCTTATAGCGATGTGACTATCATATATCGATATTCGAATCTCTCTGGAAAATTGATGACTGATCTTAAATCTTCACCTGAGTCGCTGTTCAAATTATTTCGTGGTCGGTCGCTGCAGCGCAGCGGGATCGTGCAATGTATATTGTTCGGAGTTCTGTTTGGTTCTTTGTTTCTTGCGCCGCTGAGTTTCGGGCAAAAACCGAAGATCGCTCAAAAAGCTCCAAAGAAACGTGTGAAGGCTGATTCGAAACTGGTTGATGCGAAGAACATCAAAACCGAAAATGCGGAGCCGGCGAAAGATCCAGAGTTCGCGCAGTATGGGATCTATGAGAACAAAGCTCCCAGAGCAGCGAAGGTCGAGCAGATTGAAACGTCGCTGCCGCTGAAGCTCTCTCCAAACTCTCGAATTGCCCTGGTCGGGAATACTCTCTTTGATCGTGCCCGACACTTCGGGCACTTTGAGTCGTTGCTGCATCAAATGTTTCCGAAGCACAATCTTGTGGTTCGGAACCTCTCCTGGTCGGCAGATGAAATCACTCAGCAGCCGCGACCGGACAACTTCGCCGATCTCCAGCAGCATCTCACTTACGAAAAGATCGACATCATTTTCGCAGCGTACGGATTCAACGAATCCTTCGCTGGTGAAGCAGGGCTTGCTGAATTTCGAAAGCAACTGACTGATTTCGTAAAGAACCTGAAATCGAATGCTTACAATGGGAAAACGGCGCCGCAACTGGTTCTGCTTTCTCCGACAGCGAATGAAAACATTACAGGCGTCGCAGCTGCGGATCTCAACAACGCGCGGCTTGAAATGTACACGAATGTAATGAAAGAAGTTGCGGCCGCTGAGAAAGTTGGTTTCGTCGATCTCTTCACTCCGACGCTGCAACGGATGGAAAGTACAGCGGATGATTTGACGATCAATGGTTGCCACTTGAATGAAACCGGGTATCAACACTTTGCCGCGAATCTCATGCGCAGCTTGATTGGCACCGAGCCGCCTGCGGTTAACGAAGAGATTCGTCGTGTCGTGATTGACAAAAGCAGGCAATACTTCCGTCGCTATCGACCGCTGAATACTTTCTATTACACCGGTGGTCGGAATCAGGCGTACGGGTATCTCGACTTTCTTCCAGCGATGAAGAATTTCGAAACGATGGTCGACAACCGCGAGCAACGCATTTGGAATCTGGCACAGGGCGCAGACGTTCCCGCCAAAATTGATGACTCAAACATGATCGTCATGCCGGACACGAGCCAAAGCCGGGGAGCGAATGAATGGATGTCCGCCGCTGATGAGCAGAAAGCTTTCGATATTGATCCTCGATTCGAAGTGAATCTGTTTGCTGGCGAAGAAGAGTTCCCTGACCTTGCCGCGCCGATTCAGATGCGTTGGGATTCACGCGGTCGATTGTGGGTCAGCTGCTCGACGACATATCCACATGTTTATCCTGGTGCTGAACCGAACGACAAACTGATCATTCTCGAAGATACCGACGGTGATGGGACCGCGGACAAATCGACTGTTTTTGCTGATGATTTGCACATTCCGCTATCGTTTGCGTTTGGCGATGGTGGCGTGTACGTCTCCGACATGCCAGCGCTGACTTTCCTGAAAGACACAGACGGCGACGGCAAAGCCGACGTGCGAGAGCGTTTGCTCACAGGCTTCGGGACTGAGGATTCGCACCATGCGTTGCATGATTTCGTCTGGACTCCGGATGGTGATCTCATTTTTCGGGAGTCGATTTTTCATCACACGCAGGTTGAGACTCCGTACGGTCCAGTGAGACAACAAAACAGCGGTTGGTTTCGATATGAACCTGCTCAGAAACGATTGACGAGCTTCGGTACCTATCACAGCACGAATCCATGGGGAGTGACGTTCGATGATTGGGGGCAACACATGGCGAGCCATCCGGTGTACGCCGAAGCGTTCCATTCTCTCGACCCGCCATACCCAACTCAGCATCCAAAACCGGCAGGGCTGAGAGCTTACTCCGGAACCTGTGGGCAAGAATTCGTGGACTTCGATACCTTTCCTAAGGAGTTGCAAGGACATTTTATCAAAGCTCGATACAAGCCGACGAATCGAATCGAAATCCATAAGTGGGTTGAGAGCGATTTTGGTTACGATGAGGAATACGTCAGCGATCTCATCTTCTCCAGAAACTTGAGTTTCATCCCTGTCGACTTGGGCTACGGTCCACGAGGAGCGATGTACATCTGCGACTGGTACAACCCAATCAAAGGACATGCTCAATATTCGTTACGCGACGACCGTCGCGATCGGCACTCCGGACGCATTTGGCGAATCACTGCTAAAGAGAAACCGTTGCAAGAGCCGGTCAATTTCGAAGAGGCGTCTGTTCCGGAGTTGCTCGACATGTTGAAGCGCCCAGAGTACCGCGTTCGGTACTGGGCGAAGCGAGAATTGCGGGGGCGCGAAGTGAAGCAAGTTGAGGCGGCACTCAATTCATGGGTGACGAAACTCGATGCTTCCGATCCAAGATTCAGACATCATCAACTCGAAGCCGTTTGGCTCTATCGTGGGATTGGTGCCATTCGCATTGATTTGCTCCGTGAATTACTGAATTGTGAAGATCACCACGCACGCGCGGCGGCGACGCATCAACTTCGGTACTGGCATTCCGAGGCTCCTGATGCCGTAGAACTGTTGCGGGCATCGATGAACGACCCAAACGGCATCGTCCGAATGCAGGCAGCGATTGCCGCCAGTTATCTTGGAACACAAGAGGCATTCTTCGTATTACAAGATGTCCTGAAGCATCCGCGTGAGGGTCACCTTGCTTATGCAATTGTCTGTGCATTCGGATCTCACACGATGCGAAAGTATTGGGAGAGTGATAAAAATTCTGATATCGCGAAGCTTCTCAAACAGGCAAGCCGTAATCAAAAACTGAAAGAGCCAGCACCTGGAGCGAAGGAATCCCAATTCGATAGCCAGACCGGTCTCAAAACAGTTCGTATTAGCTGTGTCCCGGAGCGGATGAAGTTCAGTCTGGAACGGATCGATGTCAAACCGGGGCAACCACTGAAGATTGTGTTCGTCAATCCCGATGCGACTGATCACAATCTACTCGTCATCAAACCTGGTACGCTGGCAGAAGTCGGCATGGCAGCGAATGAGATGGCGAAAAATCCGAAGAATGCGAACTCAAACTTTCATCCATCGGACAAGAAACATCTGGTGCTGCAAGCCTCACCGATGATTGGTCCGACTCGAAAGAAACAGGTCCATGTATTGCGATTTGTTGTGCCGGCAGAACCTGGGATTTATCCATATGTGTTTACGTTCACAGTTCACTGGGTCATTATGAATGGGCGTATTGTTGTTGCGCT
>JAJDEL010000130.1 GCA_029259835.1 Planctomicrobium sp.
GGCTGTGCTACTCAATTAAGGGGATTGCCAATGGAATGTGGAAAATGTGTTCGACATATGCCGTTGCTCCAGTCCCTTGGTACTGATAGCCTGGACTCTTCTTTTTAGATGGTGCCTGCCACAATCCAAAAGTCACACGTACTGCGCTCGGTAGCCCCCCGATCTCGCGGCTGTCCCAGGAATCGAGCCAGGCTGTTCCATCAAAATACGCGAACTGAAGTTCTGTGATTTCCGGAGCAAGAACGTGTTCAGAATCGAGAATGTCAGTCGCGGCATCAAACGCATACAGGTCAATACTTCGCCGGGCGAAGCCTGTCAGTGGTCGATTCGTGAATTGTGAGGAATCCCGATCCGCATACTTCGGTTGACGCGGGTCGAAGAGCAGGTTGATGTCCACTGGACCGACCCCGTATGTCACCGTCAGCAAGTCGTTAGAGCGACCGGATGTTGGGGAATCGGTGTAAATGCTGTCGTAAGAGAGATCGCGTAATGGTCGTGAAACGCATAAGTGCATGAAGTCTGCGGTTCCAACAACCCCGAATGTAATCGGAGTTCCTTCCGATTCGAGTCCGCCCACGGTCAGCGCTGTGTCAGATACGTCTTCGTAATTCTCAACGTTTTCGATGCTGCTTGATTCTTCTTCCTCATCTTCTTGAGCGACGACTAAAACAATTCCGCTGAAATCTTCATCCATCTTGCGAATGACTGCTCTCATTAACTGCGAACGATTGATTTCTGAACGACCAGCCGTTTGAAACCGGAGGTGCATGTCGATGGCGGAGTAAACAGCACTGAGCAATAAGACCGTCAGTGAGAGAGCAATCAAAACTTCAATGAGGGTAAACCCCAAGCGCCATTCTCTGGTGAGAACAAGTCGGGGTGCAGTATCAGTTTTTGAAGATGCGGCGTTTATCACAATTCCTCCTCGGGAATGATTGCTGCATCTTCGTAGATTTGTGGGTCTCGCATCAGGCGGGTCAAGCGGAACGTTGTGTTGGTCATCCCGTTACTGTCGAGATGTTCGACGATCATTTCGGTTTCGAGGAGATACGGAATCCCAGAGTCGGCGACATTCAAAGTCCACTGCCAACTGGAGTCATCTTCGAACGGCGCATTTTGTTCTGAAGAGAGGGGCAACACGCCAGCAAGGACTTCGTTCATACGTCGTTCGCAGCGAATGACAGCGTTGGAAGAAAGCTGAGCCTTGGTCGCGGCGCGGCTGCCGTTTTCCAACACCTGGCTGATGACCGCCATTGCCCCTAGAAAAATTGCTAGAGCCAAGACCACTTCAAACAGAGTGATCCCGCTCCTTTGGGGAACGAATTGTTTAGTTCGTTGATGCACCAAACAACTCCGGTAATTTATCAATTCGAGAAGTGACCACGGCGCCCGTTAATCCACGGACTGAAAGCGAAATGTAACGACGATCCTCATCAGCAACGGTGACGGCACCATCGGTTGCAGCGCCATCAGGGGAATACAGAATTGGTGACGACCAACTGACGTCGCGGTGCATCGTGCCATCTTGAATTAATTCCAGCCAAGGATCACTCAGCCGCTCCAAGATTGTCACCTCTCCTGACAGTGTCGTCGGTGTATAGAAATAGCAATCCTCAGTCAGCTCGTGAACAATAGCCTGCGTGAAATCGAGCGCTGGTGCAGTTTCCTGTGTGGTCGATCCCGATTGTTGATTCGAGGCATTCAGAATTTCATAAGGCAGCAGAACATATTTTTGCCCGTTCGGTTCATATCGAAACTGGTAGGTCACTCCATCTTCGACTGCCTGCACTCGAGCCTGGTCGAGGAGTTGCCGCACTTGCTCGACGTTTCCCATGACACTTTCACGCTTGAGAAACCGAGACATCTGCGGCCAACTCATGGCCGCAAGTGCGATGATGATAGTTAGCACCAAAAGCAATTCGAAAAACGTAAACGCAGACCGATTTCGGTGGCGAAGTTGTTGTGATCGAATTGTTTGATGGCGTTGCATTCAGGTGACCAACATTCTTCTAATGCCGGGTGACACAATAGCCTCACCCGACCGGCAAGAGCTATTTTTTCTGCTTGTCTTCCCAGTTGTTGATGAGAAATTCTTTCTCTTCAGATCCATATCCGTTTGACCAAATTGCCGGCCCATCAGTATCCACATGACTGTTTGGGTATTCGTAGTTGAGCGGTTGGCTCCACGCGTCGACCGGGATTTTATCGAGAAGGGCAGGGCTGCCATCTTCTTGCTTTTCCAACATCATCTCGATGCTGGTCGGTGGTTCACCATTGTTGTCTACGGCGTACAATTTCGCAGCTTGTTCCAAACTGACAATTGCAGATCTTGTGATTTTCTTATTCGCCGCTTTTTGTTGCCCCAGTAATCGAGGGATCGCCATTGCTGCGATAACACCGATGATCGCGAGGACGATCAAAACTTCCAAAAGCGTAAAACCATTCCGTCTTTGTCTTTGCTGAGTATTCCGTTGCTGACGCATGTTGATGTCTCCTAGGTGTTGAATCTTTTTTCTGAGTTTGTTTGATGTTTAGATTTGTGGATATTCGGCAGGAAGGCAGGGAGCCTCATTTTCTATTAATGTCGTATGCTTACTCTTCTTTGAATCACTAGACCATTCCCGAACTTTGCAGGATCGGAAGCAAAAGGGCGATAACGACAAACAGTACGATTGCTGCCAAAAACAGCAGCAGAATCGGTTCCAATAGTCGAACTGCCATCTCAATTTCGCGCCCAGTGCGACGCTCCAGGTTTTCGGAAATGTTGATTAGAACGTTTTCCAGATTGTTCGCTTCTTCGCCGACAGCGATCATCTCGACAATTTCTTCAGGGAATTGTTGACTGCTGCCGAGTGGTCCGGCGAGTGACTTACCTTCGGAAATGTTCGACGCGGCAATTTCGATGGCGTCTGTCAGGATGACATTTGCAGTCGCGTCTTTCGCAATTTGAATTGATGTTAAAACCGGGACACCGTTTTGAAGCAATGTTCCGAGGACGCGGCAAAAACGTGAGATCGCCAGACTACGAACGATGCGACCAACACCGAAGGCTTTCAGGCGGAATGCATCGAGTTTGCGGCGACCGTCTTCAGTTTTCAGCCACTGTAATAACCCTGCGATGACAATTGCCGCTCCAAGTAGACCGACGGTCCAATAGTTTTGAGCCCATTCACTCATTGACATGAGTGCTGTCGTTGCCCAAGGAAGCGCACCGCGCGCTGCCATGTCTTCAAACATGCCATCAAACTTTGGAACAAGCCAGACAAGCATGACAGTCACAACAGCCGCACCAACAACCAACAGGAAGACTGGATACACCATCGCACCGACAACTCGACCTTTGAGTTCTTCCTGCTGTTCAGTGAATGTTGCAATTCGCTTGAGGACGTCTTCGAGAAAGCCTCCTTCTTCGCCTGCGCGAACCATACTCACCATCAATAGTGTGAATGCTTTGGGGTGAGCCTTCATTGCGTCGTACAGTCGTGAACCTTCCGCGACTTGATCACGAACGTCAGAAACGACAACTTTCAACGCCGAGTGTGTCGACTGCCGGGAAAGGAGTTCCAGAGACCTCAGTAGCGGAACTCCCGACTTCAACAGGTCTGCCAACTGTGAATAAAACACCGCGAGGTGTTTCGACGGAACCCGGCGGTTGACTTGTTTCGCGGCAGCAATGCTCGATTCTGCCAGATTAATGTTCAACGGAAAGAGTTGCTGCGCCGCGAGTGTTGCCAACGCTTCTTTTTCGGTCGTAGCGGTCAACACGCCGGTCACCTGTTGGCCCGACATCTCTCTCGCTTTGTATTGAAACTCCGGCATCTGGTTGGCAGTATCTTATGAAGTAAACAAGCGGCTCTACGAAAAGGAACGATCTGCGGTACTCACCAAAACCCGCTGAGGTTTCAGAAAATTCGACATTGATCGAGTCAGTGGCGGGAACTCATCTTACGAGCCTGACAGGCGGATGTAGTTGGCGAGGAAATCGTTTTTCGTCATTGGTTTCGAGAGATCAACACCACCTTTTTCAAACAGTGGCTTGAGTTTTTTGGATCGTCCCCATTCGGACGAGACCAGTTGACCGTCGCGATCTTTATCGAGGAGCTTAAACATCTGGTCGCCACGTCGGGCAGCAACGCTATTCAGGTCGACTGCTGGACTTGAAGACGGTGTTGCTGCGACGGCTGTCTTACTGACGGGCGTGGCAACTGGAATTGCTGTTGCAATCGTGGAATTTTCAGGCATTTCTACCGGACCTTTAGCCAATTCACGAGGAGTCAGAAAACCATCGCTATTGCGATCATAAGCAGCAAATAGACTGATCTCTTCGCGCTTCCATTTCTTCCATTCATAGAAGCCGATCTGTCCATCAAGATCTTTGTCACCCTCCTCAAATTTCACTGGAATATCGAGGGTCACGCGATCTTTCTGTCGAATCGTTGCGGGAGATTTTTTCTTCGATGTGCGTTTGGCTTCTTCTGACTTTTTTTGGGATTCCTCTGCTCGTCGCTTTTCGTAATCTCGTTTTCTGCGTTCATACTCTTCGCGTCGGGATCGATCATCGCCCTGACTTCTTTCGGACTCACGTTGAGCGCGGACTTTTTCAAATGCTGAAGTGAAACTCTTTTTATCGAGCCCACGACGGTAATCGACCCCAGCCTTCCCAAGCATTTCCTTGAATGGTCCCCTGGCCGATTCAATTTCTTTCGTATCGACTCGACCATTCTTGTCTTTGTCTAGGTAGTCGAAAATTTGCTCGTTCGATGGTCCTCTGCGTTCGGGGGAGCCTTCTCGGTCTCCTCCGCCCGGCCTTCCTCGCTCACCACCCGGTCTTCCACCCCCATCGGGCCTTCCTCGATCTCCCCCGCTAGGCCTTCCACGTTGGGCGAGCAACTCGTGACCATCTGCAATCGTTAATACTGAGACAGCGAGGAGCCATAACAATAAGAACATTCCGAACTTCTGAAAATTCCCGGTTTCCAACATAGGACGCGATCCGAAATTTAACTTGTGGGGTTGTAAATATTGAAACAATACGAAAGTTGGGTCGGTATCACCCAGTAGAATATTAACACCTCTACGATGAAATCAGACCGGTCAACTGAATAATCTGCCTAAAATACCACTTAGACCACGATTCCAGGACCAATTTTTTCTCCATTTTTGACGATCGCTCTAAAATGGAAGTCGTTTAATTACATAACTCCTTTATTGACAAGGAGTAGCGAACATAATTAGTCTCGCGTCCATGAGACTGTCCATTTGATCACTCGGAGCAACTCGATGAGTTCAGCCCTTAGAACCCTTCTCACCTGCCTTTTGAGTATGACCCTCTGGGTTTCGACCTCTGGGATCTCATCAGCACAAAATCCGCAAGAAGGTGGTGGGCGGCGCGACCGTGGCGGGGAACGAGGTGGTGGTGAAAGAGGCGGACCTGGACGTGGTGTGCAGGGAGGTGGGCCTCGCGCTGGAGGCTTTGGAGGTCGCCGTGGTGGTGGACTTCTGGGTGAAATCGGCAACGAATCGACTCGTGGCGAACTCAAAATATCTGAAGAGCAGATGCAAAAGCTCACGGAAATCGGTGAGTCAATGGGCAACAATCGAGAGATATTCGAAGATGTTTTTACTCGAATGCGAGCCGCTGAGTCTGACGAAGAACGTGAAAAAATTCGCAATGAAATGCGAACCAAAATGGAAGAAGTTCGCACGCAAGCCGAAACGAAAATGAAATCGGTCTTGTCGGAAGATCAATTCAAGCGACTCGACCAAATCCGCCTCCACCGTGAAGGTTCGCGAGCCTTGGGACGTGATGATGTCCAGGATGAACTCGGACTCACAGAAGAACAAAAACAGAAACTGCAAGCCGTGGCGGAAGAGCGTGGTGCGCGGTTCCGCGAACTTGGCTTCGGCGCTTCCGAAGAAGACCGCAATAAGCTACGCGAAGAATTAGAACAAAAGACCTTGGGGATCCTGACTGCCGATCAAAAAGCAAAGTGGCAGCAACGCCTTGGGCCACCGCCGGCAGATGCCGGGCAACCGAGACGCCCCGGTGGAGGTCGACCTGGTGGAAATGAAGGCCAGCCGCGCCGTGAGCGACCGGTCATGATTGAGGAAGCTCCGGAAGGGGCTGAGGCTGTTTTGTCGTTTGGTGCGAAAGCTGAAACACTCGATGCCGCCGGCAACAGAGACCGTACAAATGTTCAACTCTCATTCAACTTTCGATACGCTCCTTGGACGGAAGTCTTACGCCTCTTCTCGCGAGAGTCCGGCTTGTCACTCGATCTCCTTGATGTGCCACCTGGAACGTTCAGCTATTTCGATCAAAAATCCTACTCGCCGAAAGATGCTCTCGATGTCCTCAACGGCTACCTTCTTCCGAAAGGATTCGTCCTCGTGCATCGGGACGACTTCCTCGTGTGCCTGAATATCGACGATCCAATCCCGCCAAACCTAATCCCGAATGTCAAACCCGAGGATCTTGCAAACCGAGGACGTAACGAGTTGCTGGCGGTGACTTTCCCTCTGGAAGGTCTAGACGCCTCACAGATCGCAGCAGAAGTCAACGAAGTCAAGGGTCCACAAGGGAGTGTCGTTGCTCTCGTTACAGCAAATTCGATTCTGGTCACTGACATCGGCAGTAACCTGCGGCGAATCGATACGATGCTGAAAGAAGCGAGCGGTCGCTCTGGCCCGGATGACCTCAGTTTCAAGCCGTACTTCATCGAAAATATCTCGGCGGTTGACGCAGAGGCATTACTACGCAGCGTTCTTGGCATTGGAACAGGTGTTGCGAACGTGAGTGAATATAGCTCGCGCTCCGCTTCTTCACGGACCTCAACTTCTGCCGGGACAATTACAATTGCTGCGGATGAACGAACGAACAAACTGCTGATCACGACCACTGTCAAAATGCACAAAATGGTTGAGCAAGCTCTAGAGACTATTGATGTTGAAGGCGATCCAAGTAGTTTTTCATCGGCAGGGAATAAGCCGTTTTTAAGAGTTTATTCTGTGAACTCTTCGAACTCTATGGAAGTGGCGAAAACGATCACCGCCATCATGCCTGGGGTTGTCGTGAATGAAGATGCCAGAAACGGGAAAATTCACATCATGGCATCCACAGACAAACACCAGCAGGTTGCGACACTCATCAGTGAAATGGATAGCACGGGAAGCAGTTCCCAACAAATGACCGTCATCCCGCTCGCAAAGATGGACCCTCTCGCTGCGGCGGCAACAGTGCAAGCAATGTTCCTCAAAGATGGTGAGCTGGCGCCGACGATTCAACCCGATATCTTCGGACGACAATTAATGGTTCGTGGAGATGCCGCTCAGATTCTGCAAATCAAAGGGTTGCTCGCTCAACTTGGTGAAGATGGAACCGGACAGCGAGACCGTGCTGGCGACAGCCGAGTGAGAACGTTCCCGCTCAGTGGTCGTGATCCAGAAGAACTCCTGCCGCTCATTCAGCGGATGTGGGAACAACGATCCTCTTCAACAATTCGAATCGTGAACCCAATTCAACGTGGTCCGGTTCGCGACATTAAAAGCCCTGGTCAGGGACAATCAATTCGCGATGCACAGGAAGATCCGGATCAACCGGCGAGTACACAACGATCAGAACAGGATCAACCTGTTCGAGAGTCTGTCCGCTCCAAACCCGCTGGCAAACCTCGCTCAGTGCCTGTCCTGTCCGCCAGTCAAACGACAGTGATTGCGCAACTGACAGAGTCGACTTCCGAACTCGATTCACCACAACGTAAATCAAACCCACTGGCATCTGATCCAAACGAATTGAGTGATAACGAGCTGCTTGATCTTCTTGAAAATTTTGTCAACAAGGCAGGGGCAGATGACAGCGATGAGAAGCAGGCGAAACCCGTTGCACCGATGCAGCAGCAACGCCCTGCAGCAAATGCAAAGCCGCCAGGAGATATCAATATCACAATCATTGGCGATGAACTGCTGCTGACATCTCCAGACTCTAGCGCTCTCAATGAAATGGAAGAGTTGCTTGAATCAACAATGCAGGTCATTCCCCCACGGACATCCTGGACTGTGTTCACACTTCAAACAGCAGATGCCACAGAAGCTTCAATGATGCTGGAACAGCTTCTCCCTTATAGTAACGTCAGCGTCTCTTCTTCCGGTGGAGGCATGCTCGGATCGTTGACTGGAGCCGCGTCTTCTCTTGGAAGTGGACTGGCAGACATGACCGGGCTGAGTTCGATTGCAGCAGCGGGACAAACGCTGCGCATCATCCCGGACACTCGACTCAATTCCCTGTTCGTTTCCGGCCCTTCTTCGCAAGTGAAGGAAGTTGAAGAAATGTTGCGGGTACTCGATGCCAACGAGTGGCCAGATTCTCTCCGTGACAAAATCACGCGGTTAATTCCGATCGAACATGCAGATGCCAACGACGTTTTAAAGATTGTTAAGGACACCTACAAAGTTTACACCGACCCTCCGCAACAGCAACAGAATCGCAATAATCCCCTGGCAGCAATGATGGGTGGCGGACGCAGTAGCAGTCGCGGAGGTGACTCACCTGAGTCGCTGATCAAGATGGCTGTGAGTGTTGATACGAATACGAATCAACTCGCTGTCTGGGCAGACGAATCTCTGTTCCGTGAGGTTGAATCGCTCGTTCAATCAATTGACAAGGCTGCTCAGGAAGCGCGACGAACAGTCCGTGTTGTTCCGCTTTTGAGCACGAACTCCTCAGTCATTCAAAACGCTCTGGGAACACTGATGCCCAAAGTCAACGTCAGCAGGACCGGCAATCGAAGTTCCAATACGAGTTCCAACAACAATTCCTCCTCAAATCCTGGTGCGTCGTCGCAAGATCAGGAAAAAGTCCGGCAATTCTTTGAGCAACGCATGCGAGAACGGATACAGCAAGGAGGGGGAACACCTGGCGGCGGACGACCAAGTGGCTTTGGTGGCGGTCGACCTGGAGGAGATTCCGGAGGTGGAGGACGTCCCGGTGGTGGGCGCCCCAGTGAACGCTAAAGCCGTTTTCAAATTGGCTTTCTCGGCAGTTGATTCTCCGTAGGTATCAAATGTACGGTGAATCGACTGGTTTCTGGGCGTATACTGGATAAGACTTGACCTTCGTCCTCTCACACTCGAATCTGTCTCTATGAATATCGGATCGCTATTACTGGATCGCGGGCTGGTCAACGACCAACAACTCGAAATGGCCCGCGAACAAAACTCTGAGCAGCGGATCGACCGCCTGCTCATCGAGATGGGAGTGATTCGTGAAGACGAAACGCTTCAGCTTCTTGCCGAAGAACTCGGGATGGAGTTCAAAAATCTCAAGGAATTCGAAGTCGACCGCGACCTTCTCGATGCATTTCCAACAACGGCAATCTTTCGACATGAAGCCGTGCCCTTGGTGCGAGAAAATGGACACGTCCAGGTAGCGATTAGTGATCCGTTTAATCTCGAATCCATCGACGAGCTAAGTACACTCGGCAATTGTCGAATTGAACCGGTCTTGGCCTGTCGAGAAGAAATTCTCGATCTTATCAAACGAAATCTTGGAGTCGGTGGCGATACGATCAATCAGATGGTCGCACAACGGTCAGATGACGAAGTCGATCTTCTCGCTGACATTCCCGAAGGCATGGGGGAACTTGCCGAGTCGGCGCAGGCACCATCGGTTATTCGCCTCGTCAATGAACTTCTCGTTGAAGCCCTTGAACAACGAGCAAGTGATGTTCACCTTGAACCGCAAGAGAAAGGTCTTGTGATTCGGTTTCGTGTCGATGGCATGTTACGTGTTCAGCCGGTACCACCTGAGATCAATCACTTCGCTTCCGCAATCGTGACGCGCCTGAAAATCATGTCACGACTGAATATTGCCGAGAAGCGGTTACCCCAAGATGGTCGTATCAATATTCGAATCCAGGGCCGTGAAATTGACGTTCGTGTTTCGATTATCCCTATGCTTCACGGCGAAGGGATCGTCATGCGTCTGCTCGACAAAGAACGCATGGTCTTCAATCTGCGTGGCATCGGGATGCCGCAAAATGTCTATGATCAATTCAATGATCTCATCTCCATGCCGCACGGAATCGTACTGGTCACCGGTCCAACGGGAAGTGGAAAAACGACGACGCTCTATAGTGCCCTGAATGAAATCAAAAGCCCAACATCAAAAATCATTACCGTTGAAGATCCGGTCGAATATCAATTGCCCGGCATCAGCCAGATTCAGGTTCACTCGAAAATCGGCCTGACCTTCGCCGCCGGGCTGCGGAGTATTCTCCGTCACGATCCAGACATCGTTCTGATTGGGGAAATTCGCGATGGTGAAACCGCGACCAGTGCGATTCAGGCATCCCTGACCGGTCACCTCGTTTTCAGCACACTCCACACAAACGATGCTCCCAGTGCGTTTACGCGACTCATCGACATGGGCGTTGAACCGTACCTCGTTGCGAGTACAGTCGAAGGCATCCTCGCTCAACGGCTCGTTCGTAAACTTTGCGAACGCTGCAAAGTACCCTTCACGCCGGATCCCAAAGATCTGCCGCCCGATTTCCTCGAACTGGATTTCGAAACGCTTTACAAGCCGGTCGGGTGCCGCGATTGCCGCGATCTTGGTTACTCTGGAAGAATGGGCATCTACGAGCTTCTCAACAACGACGCCGAAGTGAAACGACTGTGTGTCGAAGGTGCCAGCGCCGGCGTCATTCGCGAATACGGGCTCACGCACAACATGCTCACCCTCCGCAACTCCGGCTACCAGCGAGTGATCGACGGCAGCACCACCCTCGACGAAATCATCCGCATCACTCGGGGCGAACATTAAGAGCATCCTGCTCTACCGGGTGCCCGTGAAGGACGATGTCACAAATACCAATCCGCAATTCTACGAGGCGGAACGCAGATGTGAATTCGAAATCACAGCAAGACTCGAAGACAATGACCAACAACGCTCCCATTGAATCATTGCCAAATCTCGGTCCGAAGAGTGGGCACTGGTTGCGGGAAGTTGGCATCAACACCATTGGCGATCTCGAAGCCGTCGGTCCCGCGATCGCTTACCAACTGGTCAAACAACATCAAGGATCGGTCAGTCTGAACCTCTTATGGGCGCTCGTCGCTGGCCTTGAAAACAAAGACTGGCGAGATCTGAGTGAAGATGCAAAACTGAGCTTGAAATCCGGACTGAATAGGATCGAGGATTGATGGTGAACTATTCTGAATAAACCAAGTGCGTCCCTAGCGTGGGTCACAACACAGCGGCGGACTGCGAGCGAATTGATTTTGGGGCTCGAGATATTTGAGAGAACACCTTCCACGCTTCCACTGCGAAGAATGGGATTGTTGAGATACCGATTGCAAAGAACAATTCAGTGATGGAAAGCGGGACCGTGTGAAAGAATTTCTGCAAGAACGGCACGTAGAGAGTACACAATTGAAGCAAAATGCCAAAAATGACTGCCAGCGTTAAACGATAGTTGCTCCACAGTCCAAGTCGGATAAATGAATCGGTAAATGATCGGATTCCACAGACATAAAAGAGCTGTGATACAGAAAGCACAAAGAAGGTCATCGTGCGAGCTTTGGTAAGAGAAACACCACGCATCGAATCGGAGATGAGAGCAAAAAAGACTCCCAGGCATGTCACGGACATTAAAATTCCTACCAAAAGAATCCCTAATCCCAACCCGCTTCCGAAGAGGCTCTCAGTGCTACTACGTGGTGGTCGTTTCATGACGTTTCGTTCGGCAGGCTCGAATCCAAGTGCGAGGGCAGGGAGTCCATCGGTGACCAGATTGATCCACAGCAGGTGAACTGGAAGCAACGGCATCGGGAGTCCAAGAAGAACTGCCCCCAAGATAACGAGCACTTCGCTCGTATTTGCAGTGAGGAGATAAGCGACGAATTTTCGGATGTTGTCATAGACGATCCGTCCTTCTTCGACAGCGGCGACAATCGTGGAGAAGTTGTCGTCAGCCAGGACAATATCTGCAGCCTCTTTCGAAACGTCTGTCCCTGCGATCCCCATCGCGACTCCGACATCCGCCTGTTTCAGTGCCGGAGCATCGTTCACTCCATCCCCCGTCATTGCGATGGAACCACCATGCGATTGAAGAGCGCGAACAATACGTAGCTTGTGCTTGGGAGAGACACGGGCATAACACGCAATCGTTTGTACGCGCTCAATCAGTTCCTCGTCGGTCATTTCTTCAAGTTCGACACCTGTCACGACTTCATCCAGATCATCGAAAAGATTCAAATCAGCGCCCACAGCCATCGCCGTTCCAGGATGGTCTCCTGTGATCATGATCGTACGAATTCCAGCGGACTTACAGACAGTAATCGCCTCTCGGGCCTCTGGTCGAACAGGATCGACGATTCCAACAATGCCAATCAATTGGAGGGACGACTCATCAAGAGGAGAACTGGCTTCTCCATCCGACTGAATCAGACGAGTTGCAACCGACAGAACTCTCCGACCAGATCGCGCCAGTTCTTCCACTTTCTGCAGCCACTGATCGATATTGGTGTCGTCATTCGAAAGGCAAAGAGGCAAGACGCGATCAGGTGCCCCTTTGACGTATAATCGCTGCTGTTGATCTGGCTCCTTGTGGACGGTTGCCATTCGTTTTCGTTCCGATGAGAACGGAGTTTCGGCGATACGAGGATTGTCTTGCCGGTGTTTGAGAACGTCGATTCGATGCTCGATTGCAGCGGTCAATAACGCAGTTTCTGTCGCGGAACCCACGATCTCCCCACTTGGCCCTGCTTCGGCATCACTACACAGAGTCATCGCTTCGAGGAGACGTGTCTCCGCACCGTTGTCTGTTTCGACTGGATGAACATCTGCGACGACCATTTTGTTTTGAGTCAGTGTTCCGGTCTTGTCGCTGCAAATGACATCTACAGAACCGAGCGATTCAACCGCTGTTAAGCGGCGAGTAATCGCTTTTCGCCTCACCATTCGCTGCGAGCCCAAAGCCAGAGTGACAGTGATGATTGCTGGGAGCCCTTCAGGAATGGCAGCAACTGCAAGACTGATCGCGATCAATAGCATTTGGCTATAGAGTTCCCGCGTCCAGGAACTGATTGGCTCGCGAAGAACTCCCGCCGCAAAAATCACAAGTGAGGCGACGACCACTGCAATCGAAATCCATCGGATCATGGTCGCAAGACGTCTTTGAAGCGGAGTCTTCCTCTCTTCAGTAGAGTCAAGAAGATTGGCAATATGACCAATTTCGGTTCGTTGTCCGGTCTCAACAACTAAGGCACGACCGTGCCCTTGCGCGACCGCTGTTCCCGAGTGGATCATACTCTGGCGGTCCGCCAGAACGGTGTTTGGCAGATCTTTTTGAGACGATTTTTCAACTGGCAAAGATTCTCCAGTTAAAGGAGACTCGTCAACTTCAAGAAGAACAGCAGAAACGATTCTTGCATCCGCTGGGACAACATCACCAGCATTGATTTCAATGACATCGCCCGGAACGAGAGCCTCCGATGGAAGTTGCGTAAGTTGACCATTTCGGCGCACTCGTGCCAGCGGTTGCGAAAGATTTTTCAGTGCTTCAACGGCTCTGTCTGCTTTCCACTCCTGGAGAAACCCGATGACGGCATTGATGACGACAATCAAACCGATCAGAATTGTGTCCGTCCATTCTCCGATCAGCCCGCTGATGGTTGCTGCGACGACCAGCAGTCCAATCATTAGGTCTGCAAACTGTCTGAGGAACAGAAAGACCGGGTGAGGGTGATCAGCCTCTGCAATGCGATTGCTTCCCCACCTCGCCCGGAGAGAATCCACAGCGGGGTCACAAAGACCCTGATTCAGGTCTGTTCCGAGTTCTTGAGCGAGCACTTCGCTAGATGTTGACCATGGAGTTGATAAATGCTGATTCATTCTCGTCTCAAATATTCTCAACACCTATGCAAGCCAGGAAACAAAGTTGCTCCCCTAGTGTGCCAACCGGCTCATGAATTCCTACTGTGATTCTAAGAACATGTTTTAAAATTGCGTTGAAGTGTCAACAATCGCTACAGCTCCAAGGTATCAAAGCCTTTGGATGGAGCCATAGCGATGTTGAAATTACAGTATCCCAGCAACCTCATCGATGCACAATGGAAGATTGTCAAGCGATTGTTGTCCAAGTCCAACACGCGAGGGCGAAAACAGATTGATCGCAGGCAAATCATCAACGCGATTTTGTATTGGAATAGAACTGGGTGTCAGTGGCGATACCTTCCCAAAGAGTTTCCCAACTGGAATACAGTCTACGGAATCTTTCGCAAGTGGCGAATCGATG
>JAJDEL010000014.1 GCA_029259835.1 Planctomicrobium sp.
TCATCGCCACCGTCGCCACACGCGCTGCCGCCGAAGGTTTCGACGTCCGCGTCGTCACCAGCGACAAAGATATCCGGCAATTACTGACTCCAAAGGTCAAAATTTACAGCATCCGCAAGAAGCAGTTTTACGATGAGGAAAACCTCTGGGATGACTGGGGCGTTCGCGCGGATCAAGTGATTGATTTCCAATCTCTCGTCGGCGACAGTGTCGACAACGTTCCCGGTGTTCCACTTGTCGGTCCAAAGAAAGCACAAGCGCTGCTGGAAAAATTCGAAACGCTCGAAGAAGTCTTGGCAAACGCCGATCAGGCACCGGGGAAGAAACTCTCCGAAAACCTGAAGAACTTCAAAGATCAGGCGTTGATGAGCCGTGAGTTAGTCACGCTGAACGTTGACCTTCCCATTGAATTAAGTTGGGACGATTGCCTCGTTTCGACTCCGGACTACCAGCAACTGTACGACCTTTTCACCGACTTTGGATTTCGTCGCTACGCAAACGAAATGGAAACCGAACTGCATCAGGCAAAAATTGAAGAAACCGGTTCGCCGAAACGCGACTGGACGAAAGTCGATACGCAGAAGAAGTTCGAAAGCTTTCTGGCTGAACTGAAAGAGCAAGAGAAATTCTGCGTCGATCTCGAAACAACCAGTCTTGATCCGCTTCAGGCAGATATTGTCGGCTGGGCTTTTTGCTGGGAAAGTGGGAATTCGTTCTACATCCCGGTCGCTGGCCCCAAAGGTTCAGCGGTCTTGGGGCATGATGAAGTCCTGGAAGCACTCAAGCCGATTCTCGAAGATTCCGAGCGACTCATCGTCAATCAGAATATCAAGTACGACATGCTCGTACTCAGACATGCAGGCGTGAAGATCGCCAACATTGGTCTCGACACAATGATCGGTGATTACCTTCTCGATGCCGGCGCCCGTGGGCACAAGCTCGACGATATCTCCAAGAAATATCTGCATCGCCAGATGATTCCGATCAGCGATTTGATCGGCAAAGGCAAAAAGCAGTTGAAGATGTTCGAAGTCGACGTCGACGATGCTGCCGAATACGCCAGCGAAGACGCCGACGTCTGCTGGCAACTCACAGAAATCATCGAAGAGAAACTCCACGAAGAAGATTTGTGGGATCTGTACTGGGATCTCGAACGACCACTCGTACTTGTCCTGGCAGAAATGGAATGGAACGGCATTCGGGTCGATGTCGACGAACTCCGGCGCCAAAGCGATCATCTCGCCATGCGGCTTTCCGCTTTGATGGGAGAAATCTACGAAGCCGCCGGCACCGAATTCAACATCGACTCTCCCAAGCAACTTTCCAAGATATTATTCGACGATCTCAAATTGCCGATCATCAAACGGACCAAAACCGGCATCAGCACAGACCAGGAGGTCCTGGAGAAACTTGCCTCAGAACATCCTTTACCCGCAAAAATCATCGAACACCGACAACTCTCGAAACTCAAAGGGACCTATCTCGACGCGTTGCCGAACCTCGTCAACAAACAAACCGGAAACGTCCACACCTCGTTCAGCCAAACGATCGCTGCGACCGGTCGCCTCAGTTCAAGTAACCCCAACCTGCAAAACATTCCAGTTCGCACAGAAGAAGGCCGATTAATTCGCAAAGCCTTCGGCCCTTCGCAGCCCGGCTGGAAGTTGATCTGCCTCGACTATTCGCAAATCGAACTCCGCATCCTGGCGCACTTCTGTCAGGACAAAGAATTGATGAAAGCCTTCCGCAACGGTGAAGACATTCACACTGCCGTCGCCGCGCAGGTCTACGGAGTGACACCAGAAGAAGTCGACTCCTCGCAACGCCGCGTTGCGAAGGCCGTCAACTTCGGTGTCATCTACGGGCAGTCTTCCTATGGACTCGCTGGCGCTTTAGACATTTCAAAAGACGACGCTGGTCAATTCATCGACGACTACTTCACGAAGTACGCATCGGTTCAAACCTTCATGGACCAGACTCTCGATGAAGTCAAAGAGAGCGGCTACGCAACAACGATCCTTGGACGCCGCCGAGAGATCACCGGCATTCGTGAAACACGTTGGGGCAATCTCAATCTCCCAGAGCGCACCGCCGTGAACACCGTGATTCAAGGTTCAGCCGCTGATTTAATCAAGCGAGCTATGATCAATGTTCATGAGCGGATGCAGCGAGAAAATCACCCTGCCCGCATGTTGCTACAAATTCACGACGAACTCGTCTTCGAAGCCCCAGAGAAAGATGTCGATTCCCTAATTGCTCTGGCAACCGAAGAAATGGAATCCGCACTCGATCTCGACGTCCCGATCATTGTCGACTGCAAGCGCGGAGAGAATTGGTTGGATGCAAAGTAGTTTGCCATACGCTTGAAGTGTTCGGCATTATGGCACTGTCTTCCCCGTGCCGCTTACTCTCAAGCCTCTTGACCAATGTAAATAGCCGGACAATCTCAATAGAGACTTGTCCGACTTTTTTAAGCATCACCATGAATTATCTTAGTGATGAAATCCGTGGCCACCGAAGCGATCCCAGTGTCCGGTTCTGTGATAGTCGTAGTGACCTGGAACATAATCATAGTGGTTCCGGTGACGGACATAGCCACCAGGGTGATAATCGAAATGGCTGGTATTGTGCCAGACCCGACCACCATATCCGGAACCATGACCGTAATGATTGTAGCTTGGGTAGTTGGAACCAATAGAGCGATGACCGTGACCGTATCCACTGCCTCCAAAGGATAAGCGAATCCGCCCACCAGCGTCGGCTGAATTTGTGGTCATTCCTAACATGGCAACAACTGCGGCAACTGCAAGTAAACGTTTCATCGTGATCTCCTCCACCGGTGTGATTGGTTCCCCCAAGACTGAATTGCCTTGATGCTTCGATAAAACGCAATCAGAGTGCCAGTTCGGCAAAATATGCCGGTCAGGGTCACAGACAGGCAATTTATGCCGGTTTTTCCTAATTTTCTTTGCATCAACGACTCTAGGAAGTGTCGCGAGTATGATTTAAGTGTCGTCACAATGGTGTCGTTATGCATTACGCAAGTCTGCTATTCTTTTTTGGCGTACCAGTACTGACCGCTGTGAATTTCTTCTCTCGAAAAACCCTCAATCACATAGTTCGTCAGTGGGATGGATAAAAACAGGTGAAATTCTCAAACCAACATGCGATACTCACGCCTGCGCGAAATCATTTGTGCCATTCAACTTGGCACCCTTATTCAATACAAGGAAGCTTTCATGTCAACCGTTTCTCCTGATGAAGCTATCGCTGTTGCTCCGACTATTCGCCAGACACAATTATTGATTGGCGGTCAATGGCTAGACTCCGTGAGCGGTGAGACCTTCGCCACAATTCATCCGGCGACCGAAGAGAAAATCGCTGACGTCGCTCAAGCAAATGCCGAGGACGTCGATCTCGCAGTCAAAGCTGCTCGCAAGGCATTCGAATCGGGCCCTTGGCCGAAAATGGATGCTCGTGATCGTGGTCGGCTCTTGAACAAACTGGCGGACCTCATGGAGGACAATGCCGAAGAGTTAGCAGCACTGGAAACGCTCGATAATGGGAAGCCGATTGGCGATGCCCGCGCTGCCGACATCCCGCTCGCAATCGACTGCTTCCGTTACTACGCTGGCTGGGCTGACAAGATCACTGGCGACACGATTCCGATTCGCGGCGATTACTTCTGCTACACCCGTCGGGAACCACTCGGAGTTTGCGGACAAATCATTCCCTGGAATTTCCCTGTTCTGATGGCTTCGTGGAAATGGGCGCCTGCCCTCGCTGCTGGTTGTACGATTGTGATGAAGCCTGCGGAACAAACACCGCTATCATGTCTTCGCATGGCAGAACTTGCCCTCGAAGCTGGTTTCCCACCAGGCGTGATCAACGTCGTCACCGGCTATGGTGTCACCGGAGCCGCCATCGGCAAGCTCCCTGATGTCGATAAAATCGCCTTCACCGGTTCAACAGAAACCGCGCAATTGATCATGGCGGACGCCGCTCAAACACTCAAACGAACGACGCTCGAGTTAGGTGGAAAGTCGCCGAATATCGTTTTCGCTGATTGTGATATCGACGCAGCCATCGCAGGCGCCGAGTTCGGTTTGTTCTTCAATCAAGGTCAGTGTTGCTGTGCTGGGAGTCGACTCTTTGTTGAAGAATCGATCCATGAAGAATTCGTCAAACGACTCGTCGCCCGCGCACAAGAACGAAAACTCGGGAATCCATTCGATCCAGCAACAACGCAAGGACCTCAGATCGACGCCGATCAGTTCAACAAGATCTTGGACTACATCGAACGCGGCAAGAACGCTGGTGCAACCTGTGTCACAGGGGGAGGACGAGAAGGCGATCAGGGGTTCTTCGTGCAACCGACTGTCTTTGACAATGTCAGCGACGACATGGATATCGCGACCGACGAAATCTTCGGCCCGGTCCTCAGTATCTTCCCGTTCCGTGATATCGATGAAGTGATCGAACGCGCGAATAAAACATTCTACGGTCTCGCTGCTGCCGTCTGGACGAAAGACGTTTCCAAGGCGCACCGAATTGCCGCAGCCGTTCGAGCAGGCACGGTTTGGATTAACTGTTACGACGTCTTCGATGCCGCCGCCCCGTTCGGTGGCTTTAAAATGTCCGGCACCGGCCGCGAACTCGGAGAAGCAGCACTCGCAAACTACACGGAATTGAAAACCGTCACAATGAATCTCGGTTAATCATCTATTTTCAATTCAACATGCTTAGCCGCTCACTTGATATCTTTCGTTGAGACACAAGAAAGCCCGAAGGGCCGTCCCGTTGGGACTCGTCTTGCGGTTGTTGCTCTTCCCCAGGGCAGCACTTCGTTTCGCCCTGGGCTGACATCAATCTGGCTCTTCGGACCGACAGGCTTCAGCCCTCTGTCGACTTGTCTCTCACTCACAGACTCAAAAGTGAGCGGCTAAATTTTCACTTGAACATTATTTTCTTAACTCTCGTGCTTACAAATACAATTCAAATGAAAAACTTATTGAAACTATTCCTCGCTGTCGTTCCGATTTTCTTTCTCGCGACGCGTCTCTTCGCTGCTGAAAAGCCTGTACCCAACGCATCTCGTCCGAACGTGATCGTCATTCTGATTGACGATTTACGATATGACACATTCGGATTCATGGGGCATCCGTTTATCGAAACGCCGCATCTCGATGCAATGGCTGCTGGAGGGATGCAGTTTACGAACGCGTTCGTCACAACGTCGTTGTGTTCACCAGCACGAGCATCATTTCTGACCGGTCAGTATATGCACAATCACAAGGTCGTGGATAACAACGATCTCATGCGTAAGGGGACGATCACGTTCCCTCAGCTTCTTCAAAAAGCGGATTACGAAACCTCATTCATCGGCAAATGGCACATGGGCGGATCGAGCGATGCTCCGCGTCCCGGCTTCGATCACTGGGTCAGCTTTCGCGGTCAGGGAACCTACGCCCCAGGCAAGCAGACAATGAACATTAACGGCAAACTCGCACCGCGCCAGAAATACATGACCGATGAACTCACCGATTACGCAACCAGCTGGCTTGACGAGCAATCCCAGGACAAACCCTTTCTGCTGTACCTCTCGCACAAAGGAGTTCACGGTCTGTACGACCCGGCTCCGCGTCATCGAGATCTTTATAAAGATGCAAACTGGACGCCTCCGAAATCTATGGCGGACACGAAGGAGAATCGAATCGGCAAACCGATGTGGTTACAAGATCAACGTAACACCTGGCACGGCGTTGAGTTTCCTTATCACGGACGGTCCGGGCAAACGATTGAGGAGATGTACAAACATTATTGCGAGATGATCCTCTCCATCGATGATAGCGTCGGGGCCGTCATGCAGTCACTTCGCGAACGTGGACTGGACAAGAACACGCTGGTTCTCTTTACTAGCGATGGCGGTCATTTCTGGGGCGAGCACGGCTTGATTGATAAACGGTGTGCCTACGAAGAATCGATGCGAATTCCTCTGCTCGCGTACTTCCCGAACATGATTTCTCCAGATGCAAAGTGCGATGCTATCGTCGCCAACATCGACGTCGCTCCCACTCTGCTTGAAGTCTGCGGCGTCGCCGCTTCCGATTCCATGGACGGCAGCAGTTTCGCGCAGTTGCTCAAGAGGCCTCAATACCGAAAAGGTTGGCGAAAGAATCAGCTCTACGAGTATTACTGGGAACCAAACTTCCCGCAGACGCCGACAACATTCGCCCTTCGAGGAGACCGCTTCAAACTCATTCAATACCACGGTATCTACGATACCGATGAGTTGTACGACATCACCACCGACCCTCGAGAGACGAACAACCTGATCGATGATCCCAAGTTACAACCGGTCGTCACAAAAATGCGAAAGCAGCTTCACGAGGAACTCAAAAAGACGAACGGCCTCGCAATCCCCCTCGGTTTCAAACGCAACCACGGAGCCAGTCTCCGCAGAGCCGATGGATCAAAACGAGCGGAGTTCCCGCAACAGTTGATTCATTCACCGCCAAAGAAAAAGTCATCGCATTAGAAAGTAGCGACGATCTGACTACATTACGGTCTTGATGACCAAGTTTGGAACGATCTGTCGCTCTCGTCGTGGTGCCCGCGGCGAGGGCGCGG
>JAJDEL010000131.1 GCA_029259835.1 Planctomicrobium sp.
AACACCGGCTTCACATGAGTGAACTCGTTCAGGTACGTCCGCAACGGTCGAAAACTGGTGTCCCGATCAAGAATCAAATGCGACGAGATCCGCAGAAACCCATCTTCAAGATTCGTCAATTCACGAGTCACCCGCGTAACCCATGCCGTATTCGGATTCGTCGTCATCCCAGCAACTTCAATTTTCCGCGTTTTGAGTTCCATGACGACAAGAATATAAAACGTCACCAACCCACCACGAGTCCAGACTTCACAAGTCGTGAAATCAATGGCTGCCAACGTCTCCCAATGAGCCTGCAAGAACTCGCTCCACGAACCGGTCCGTTTGCGGTCTCCGGCAGGTTCAATTCCATGCCCCTTCAAAATGTTGGCAACAGTCGTGTCCGAAATGCGATACCCCACATTCGCCAACGCATCACGAATCCGGTCATGACCCCACAATGGATTCTCCCTGGCAAACCGCAGCGTAAGATCAACAATCACCTGGCGTACCCGTGGTCGACCGACCAAATTACGTCTATCGGAGTAATCCCATTTCCGAGCCACAAGTTGCCGATGCCATCGCAAGATCGTGTCTGGTGTAAAGAGTGTCCCAACCTGAGCAAGCAACTTCCGCCCCAGCACCTTCCCTTTCACGGCCAACCGCCATCGCTGTTCATCACTGAGCAACAACCGTTTCGTCCCCAGCTGTTCACGAAGCACCTGATTCTCCGTCCGCAAATACTCAATGACCTCCTGCTGCTCCCGATTCACCCAACCCGCCAAGCCAAGGATGTAAAACTGCCGGTCTCGCTGATCGTGCAGTGAATTCTGGAATGGAGTGATAGAGAGGAGCAGTTGCGAATGCGGTTCTTTGGTGCGTTTCCTCTAGCGAATTGCAGAATTGGGATTTAAAAATGCAAAAATTGCATCCTTGCAGAATCCGCCGAAAAAACATTTGACACGTCTTGACTGAATTCGCGGATTCGAATTATTACTTGTCTCTCCTCTCTCACTTCTCCTCACTTTCATTTCCCCACTCATTCACCAAACGCACTGACGATTGCAACACGCAGAAGGTGTACTTCTCACACACCAACCCACTCTGCGGGAAGCGTTGACAGATGCGCAGACAGGAATCTCATGTCTGTTTCCATCCCCCCTGCCACCATACGTCCGACCGGAAAAGTCGCAGCGTGTGCGAAAGATGTTGCTGCTCAGCAACATCTGGAGCTTGCGATTCGACGCAACGGTTATGAATCCATCCCGGTCTCTTCGCTTGAAGAACTGCGAACACTCTTAATGAGTGAAAATATCGCAGCAGCAGTGATTGACGAGCCGGAATCGATTGAAGAAATCGAACGGCTCGATGCCGACACTCGCAGAGCCGACCGACCGACGCAGTTCATTCTACTGCCATCGATTGGGCAACGACTCAATGTGCCTCGCACAGTCTCGTGCGAAGTTGTTGACCCGCCACTGACGCCAGAACGCATTGGTCGCGCTCTGTTTTCGGCAGTCGGTCGAGCACAATTGATCTCCGAAAACCTGGAACTCAAACAAAAACTCGAAGGACGCATGTTCGACGGGTTGGTCGGAATGAGTCAGCAGACTCGCGACCTGCGAGCACAAATCCACACAGCGGCAGAACATGATCAACCAATTTTAGTGGTTGGTGAACCTGGCTGCGGAAAATCGGAAGCGGCCCGAGCAATTCACCTGACACGATTTGGACCCGCACAGCCGCTTTTAACGATTCGATGTAACTTGCTGACATCCGCAGCGATCGAGAAAGAACTCTTTGGCGATGCAGAAACCGAAGGGCGTTTTTCCGCTGCGAGTGAAGGGACGTTGGTCTTTGAGGATATCGAAGCCCTGACGATTCCGCTTCAAATTCAAATCGCCGAAGTCGTTCGCAACAGTGCTTACCGCCAAGGTGATACTTTCATTCCATTGCGAACACGCATTATCGCGACATCGACCGCGAACCTGCGTCAGCTGTGTACGGAAGGCAAGTTTGAAACGCGACTCCTGAATCTGATCGAGCGAAATACGATTCATGTTGCAGCACTGCGAACACGACTTGACGACCTGCCAGGTCTCGCGGAGCATTTTGTTCAACAGTGTTGCGTCCGCGAAGGTCAACATCTTCGTCGACTTTCCGACGAGGCACTGACTCGGCTTGAAAGCCACGACTGGCCTGGAAACGTTCGCGAACTGGAAAACGTCATCAACCGTTGTTGCTCCCTTGCAGGTGATCCAGTCATCACAGGCGAAGAAATTCAGCCATGGTTGGAACAAAAAGAAGACGCGGCAGAATCCCCCGGCTTGACGCTCAGAGAAATGGAACGCAAGCTTATCGAGGCGACGTTTAATCGTTTTGGTGGCAACCGAGAATTGACGGCAAAGGCTCTCCAAATTGGAATTCGTACGCTCTCTGGAAAACTCAGAGATTACGGATATCCCCCACGTGGCGGCCCAGGTTCAAACCGCAAACAACAACGTGCAGCGTAATTGCCGCACGTTTCGAATCCCCCCTGAGGCCGTCCAACGATGTTGGGCGGCTTTCTTTTTGGTATCGTGAAGTCTGATTTCGTGAATCTCAATGGTCGACCAGTGGAACGGACTTGTTCCCGCCGGTGGAAACGGCCCTACTTTATGATGAGATGAGCCGTGGCAGGGGCGAACTAACATGATAGACCAGCGGAACCATCGTGGGCGACATCCTGAAGACAGTGAATTGTTCGCCGAACAATATCATGATGTTCTTCGCGAGGCTGCCTCACACTTGAGTTGGCTACTCACGCGCGGTTATGCCGTGAAATCATCCATGAAGCTTGTTGGCGATCGCTTTAAACTGAAAAGCCGACAACGTCTAGCGGTACAAAGATCGAGTGTGGCAGACAGGAATCTTCTCAATCGAAACGAGAAAAGGAAATTGGCGACTCAAGTCGCTGGAAAAACTGTCTGGATCGATGGTTTCAATCTGCTCACGACGATTGAAGCGGCACTCTCTGGTGGGGTTTTACTGCTTGGACGAGATGGTTGTCTTCGAGACATGGCGAGCATGCACGGCAGTTACAGAAGGGTCGAAGAGACAGCACCTGCGCTTGAATTGCTGGGAACGTACTTCAATACGTGGGGTTTGAACTCAGCCGTTTGGCTGCTAGACGAACCGGTCTCGAACAGTGGTCGACTCAAGAAGGTGATCGAAAACGTCGCCAGAGAAAATGCCTGGAACTGGACGGTTCAACTCGACCCAAATCCAGATCGAACGTTGATCGAGCGACCTGAAATCGTCGTCAGCGCAGACAGTTTCATTCTGGATGGATGCGCCCAATGGCTGAATGTTGCGGCAATTGTTGTGTCCGGCATCGAGCATTCAGCGATTGTTGTCGATTTCCAACCGCAGGCATGAGACTGCCCATAATTCAAGATCGAAAGTGAGCAACTCCAGTGCGCACTTTCTTTAATTCACCCACTCAACGGCCACATCTCTATTTCGGAGAATCGTTTTTGAAGAGTGCCGTCTCTGACCGGAACGCTGCCCAGGCAAACCAGAACGAATACATCCACTCAATCCCTTCATCCGCTTCAATAACGCGCAGGCTTTGGCTCTCTGGATCGAATTCAATCGTGAACGAGTTCCCATCTAGGTGTTCACGAACTTGGCGATGATCAGATGAGAAGGCGTTCACTGGGTACGCCTTTGCGGAATCCCCTGACCAGACTCCCAGGACAGGCGTTTTAGCAACGAGCCGGTCGTCTGTTCGATTGACTGGAAACATTAAATTCGGACTGTCAAAGTAGCTTTTATAGAATGCGGATTGGTAGTTACGTTTGTGTCCGGTATTGATTGAGAGGACGAACGTTCGTGGATACCGGGTTGACCACTTTTTCCATGTCGTCACTTCGACAGGCAGTGTTTTCAGTCTTTTGTTGACTCCAGCCCCGGAGATTCCAGTTGCCATGAGTTGAGACCACAGACTTTCCGGATCACCTCCACGGTCGTGCATGAGTACGTTACTATTGTAAAGCAAACCGGAAACGCCAAACTCACGCACTCCCAGAGGAGTTCGGCGATCAAAGACTGCTGAAGAATCGCACAGTGGACAATATGTCACAGCAAAAGGAGTTTCTC
>JAJDEL010000132.1 GCA_029259835.1 Planctomicrobium sp.
GATTTCTTGTTTCATTCGTTTTGTGGACTGGGTACAGAAATCCAGTAGGTTGGCTGTTAAAAGAGTTACCACCATCAAGCGCTGGAATTCCCAAAATGCGTGTGTCTACGATGAAGAATCCCTCATCAGGTACTACTCCAAATGGCTGCGTAATCGGAACTCCTAACGGGAAGTGATCGTCGCCATTTATAAAGTCTGAATACGTCGCGTACGGTGAACCGATACGGCTGTTCCCGGCATCGCGAAACGCAACGGACATTAACTCAATCGAACCGGTATAGGTCCGGTTGCGGTACATGATGTCCCGAAACCAGGTTCCATTCTGGTTGTAGTGCTGGTCCATTGCTACATTCGGAGAATTGTAGGGACTTATTTGTGGCCACGGGTTGAAGCCCGGAGGCGTCCCCTGCGGATACATCACCTGTTGGTGGTTCGTCGCGTACGGGGATTGATGGACAACGGGACCATTGCTTCCTTGGTACGGCATCGTGACCGCACCGGGAGGATAACCACCAGGTGGTAATGGCTGTTGGCCTAATGTTTCTGTTTGAACAGAAGCAAGCAAAAGTAGGCTTGCTACTATTGTCATCCAGGGCTGAATCCGCATCAGTAGATCCTTGACAGGTTGGCCGACCCCGCTGTTCGCAATGCGAACTGGTCGACGAGCCAGGAAGACTCTTTATTCCTTTATGAACTACCACCTCTGCACGTCCGTAATCAGCGGATACGATTGCGCAGAAGGGATAGACCTGATGCTCTTATCGGACAGGGGATTTGTGAAACTGTACCGATTATGCCGTTCATGTCGATTTTTACGAATGAAGCGGTCGTATCGGCAATTCCAGCCACACTAGCCGAGCGGCAAAGTCAGAGAAGAAGGAGCGGAATCTGGATCACTTCCACACTTAATGCGTAGGCCATGCCGTGCATTGCGAGTTGATCCTCGTCTTTCGTATTCAATACGAGCAACTCGACATCGTGGCTTTTGAGCATCTGAAAATATTGCTTCAGAAGATGGCCCTTTGAGACGCTCGTGTGGAACTTCTGACCTGGGAAGACTGTTTTGAGAGTCGCAATCGCCGACTCGATGAATTCAGATGCTTCGTGAAACAATTGCCGATGAATCAACGTGCGAGCCTCATCAGAGTCAATTTCAGGGATGCGTTCTATGGCTCGCATGTATCGCTCCCAAACGGCGTCGTCTTCGACATGGCAAATCCATATTTCGCCTTGACCAGCACCGAATCTTGCTCCCAGGCTCACTAACTGGGACTGTCCTGCGACATGGTCAGTCACGACCATGACGTTCCGTGATTCCCGATTTGGAATTGATGTCTCGCTCTGACTTTCCTCTGGAAGAAGCAAGACCGGGGAATCGAGAATTTGAGTCAAGACGTCAACAAAGACGCCCAGGCTATGCTGAGGAACCATCCCTTTTTCATGTAAGCACCGTCTGGTGATGACAAGGTCCGGCCCATGCCTGCGTATTATACTGACAAGATGTTCCACAGTCTCGAATTGATCGCCGGTGACAATCTCCCATTGAGATGCAGACTGCAATATTGGGAGAAACTGGGAGATTTGCTTCTGAAGTTGACCCGCTTCGGCTGCATCGCCATCTGTGACGAGAACGATTCTATCAAGAGATGGAGTCACATAGGTGAACGGAGTTTTCTCCGCACGCTTAAACATTGATGAAAATTGATCGATGTGGTCCATAATCTTGATTCTATCGACCTCAACAAAGTTCGTCGAACGTATCGCCTTCCACGGTGATCCAACAAAAGCGTGAATCACACAAAGTGAGGCTTACCACGCCGCTCGAAAAGCTTCACCTTCTTAATGTTCTCTTACCCCATGTCACGCTGCTGAAATTCGCGATTCGTGTCACTGTGATCACGAAAACTGTTTGATTGTCGCCAAATGTTTTTTTTGTCGCTAGGATATGTCAAAGAATTGATTAGAAAAACGCCCCAGCGGACAGCGAAATTTTAGCGTAATTTAGTACAGACAATGAATTCGTCGACTGTACCCTAACCGAGAGAGCAGGAAGAGCGTTGGCTACTGAAAAACGAGACTTTGATGAGTTTCTGGAGAAATTCAAACGCCATCACGATTTAATGATGGAAGAACTGCACAAGGTCATCATCGGTCAAGATGAAGTCCTCGAACAGATCCTGTCGGCAGTATTTACTGGTGGACATTGCTTGCTTGTAGGAGTTCCAGGCCTAGCGAAAACTCTCATCGTCAGCACGATTGCCAAAATTTTGGACGTGCAATTTCACAGGATTCAGTTCACCCCAGACTTAATGCCCTCTGACATTACCGGAACGAACGTCTTAGAGGAGTCAGAAACTGGGCAAAGAAGCTTCCGTTTCGTCCAAGGGCCTGTGTTCACCAATATCCTGCTGGCTGATGAAATTAACCGGACTCCACCAAAAACTCAGGCAGCTTTGCTTCAGGCGATGCAGGAACACGAAGTCACTTCCGGGCAGGAAACGTATCATCTTCCTGACCCATTCTTTGTCATCGCAACTCAAAACCCTATTGA
>JAJDEL010000133.1 GCA_029259835.1 Planctomicrobium sp.
AGTCTTCCACCGACAGCAATGCTCAAACTCAAGCGATCAAATCGCCAACAGTCTGAACGATGGAATTTGGTCTCATCGCCATCGGATTCCCCAGAAGCGACCCACAAGAAAATAGATCAATTGGCAGAAAAGCTGCGTCAAGATTTGATGCCTCTGGTGATGGTTCGTTTCGATTGTCTGAGCGCATTTCTGGATCTGAGCCCAGCACAAGCGAGGCGCCTCGAGCTCGCAGCCAAGGGAGCCGTCCACTACAAAGTGGATGGAAGCAAAAAAACAGCACTGCAAAGCTATCGAAATACTGAAGCCGGAATAAACAACGCTCGACCTGGTATCGCTCTCAGAACCTCAGTAACTTTTCCAGTGCCTGGGATTGACGAAGTTTTTTCGCATCCAATCATTCAGGAAATTGAGCAATCTCTGGCGGAGGAATTCAAGTCTCACTTCGATGTCATCGCAAGGAATGAACACAAAGCCCGTGTTACTTATCTTGTCTCATTACTTGACCGAGAACTTTGGCTCACCAAGGAGCAACGCGAGGCATTCACCGAGTTGATCACAAGCCGTTTGGCGGTGAAGCCAATTGCTTCGCCAGATCACATTTATGAAATCGTTCTGGTCTCATTCCCACTCGCTACAATTTCGGACAAGGAGATCAGCGAAATTCTGGATCAATCACAACTCGCCGCATGGAAAGAATTGCAGACCCATTTTCAGTTCAGCGATGATCCTTCTGTTGATGACAGTGCATCTCTCAAGCTCCCTCGCGCTAATTCGAAAATCGCTTTCAAAGTGCCGGCAAGTGTCACAGCACCTGCCAACACTCACCCAGTTGAATTCGTCAGGTAGTGCGATTCTCCAGCATTGTAGAGTTTTGCACGGCTATATTCTCTCCGACCTTGGCTCCTAGAAATTATTCAGTGCGTGCGTCTGAGAAACAGTCAACCGGTGGATCAGATGGGAGCGTCTTCTGCCAGATGAGTGCCATCTTGCTGAGTTTTTTGACGATATCAGGGTGCTTTTCAGCGAGGTTGTTGGTTTCAGAGCGGTCCTGGGGGTGCCGGTAGAGTTCGATCCGCTTCTGATCGTTCGTCATGAGCAGTTTCCAATGACTGTCGCGGACTCCAAGTCGAGGCCAGTTGGGACCACCGCGCGAGCCGCGCCATTCCCAAAAAATTGGCTGAGAACGCTGAGTTGGTTCACCCTGAAATGCCGCCAGCATGTTCTGACCGTCGGATTGATAATCGTCAGGAAGTTCAATCTCGGCTGCGGCGCAGAATGTCGGGAGCAAGTCGACGGCAGTGATCACTGTAGTTCCGTCAACTTTTCCAGCAGGGACTTTGCCAGGCCAACGCACGATGAACGGAACACGCACGCCACCTTCGAATAAAGAACGCTTGCGGCCTTTGAGTCCTCCGGTTGTTCCGACTGAGAACCACGTTCCAAGACCTGGACCGGTTGAATCATCTTCAGTTGTCGTCCGTGTCGCCGGACCGGTTTTTTCCGGCCCGTTGTCCGATGAAAACACCACAAGTGTATTCTCTTCAATCCCGCATTCCTCCAGCGTTTTGAGCACATCGCCAATTCGCTCATCCGCGTACCCGACGACGGCAGCGTATGTCTGCTGCTGCTCGTCGAGGTGCTTGAACTTCTCCAGCCACTTTTTCTTGGGATAGTGCGGCGTGTGTGTTTCATGAATCCAGAGGTTCATGAAGAACGGTTTGTCTTTATGGCGACGGATGAAGTCGATCGTCTTATCGTATGCCTCATCAACTGTCACCTGTGGGCCAGGCAAGTTGAACGCACCATATTCATCGTAGCCATATTTCGATGGGAGAGGAGCGTCGGCGATCTTCCGGTTCGTCAAATGCCATTTCCCATAATGCGCTGTCACATATCCAGACTTCTTCAGAATTCGAGGCAACATTGGTGCCGAAGGATTGAGCCAGTCTGGCATCCCAGAACGAACGTGATGTTCGATGGTTGCGAAGTGCTGGTGCACACTGTGTCGAGCGGGAAACTGACCAGTCATGACTGCTGTTCGACTTGGAGAACAGACTGGGTTATTCACCGTGAATTGATGAAACTCGGTGCCTTGCGACGCCAGTTGATCAAGATTTGGGGTCTGGTACATCGTGTTCCCGTGACAACTCAAGTCTCCCCATCCCCAGTCATCTGCAAAGATCATAATGATGTTGGGCCGGTCAGAACCGTCCGCAGCCGACGTACTCTTCGATAAAGTTGCCAGTACGACAACAACAAATAGATAGAATATCTTGACCTTTGAAGTCGTCATCATTGCCATCAATCCAGAAGAGTGTTTTTTATCGTTGGTTAGAGAAACCAGCCCGCGACGCGCGGTTTTACCCTGGAATCGTACTCGTAATCTTCACCGCTGGACAAGCCAGCAGTGACACACGAAGTCTTGACTTTCACGCGTGATTTGATGGAGCGTTCACACGGTGGCAAAGAGAACCAAGAAGAATGTCGTTTAACTCACGGCGATTCAAGCGGCGTAGCTGAACTGATATCGTTTGAGAACCCACTCGGTGACGTGGTAAACCACTTCTCGCCATTTTGGGTCGTGGTGAGGTTCGTGGATCAGGTCGTAGAGCGGGACGAATCTGGCATTCGGGACGGCGGCGCAGAACTCGCGTGTTGCTTCCGGAGAAGTGATTCGGTCGGCAGAGCCGTGGATCGCGAGAATCGGAACTTTACAGTTCGCAGCATTCTCTAATGCCCAGTTGCCAGCCTTGTGGCATTCGATGGCGGTTCTCAGGGTGACGCGTTGATGGTTCAATTCGTCCTTCTTGAAGTGTTCAATGGCATCTTCGCTGCGGCAAGTTTGCTGGACTCGAATGTTTGTTGGAATGCCGAGAGCTGGCGCGACCTGCGATAGATTCTTGAGTAAGGCAACTTTCCAGTCCGGAACCGGCTTCGTCAATCGAAACCACGGTGCCGAAAGAACAGCGCCGACGATGTTCTCGCTCCATGAATCATCGAAGCGTCGCAGGCACCAGTTCGCAACGATCCCTCCGCCCATACTGTGACCGTACAAGGTGATTTTCTGGTAGGGATCGGCATCAACCACCTTTTGAGCAACGAGCGAGACATCATCCAGAAAATGTTCATAGCTGGGAACGTGACCACGCGACCCCGGCGAAACGCCATGCCCTCGATGGTCGAAGCGGACGACGCTTAAGCCAGATCGATTCAAAACCTGCACGACATGCTCATAACGAGCACTGTGCTCACCGAGACCGTGGACCAGCAGAACGGTCCCGGAAGAATTCAGGACGATCTGCTCTACAACGTGCAGGTGAACACCGTCTTGGGTCGTCAATTCGCTTTTATAAATTCCCGGGAGCTTCATCCGAACTTACTTCTCCCATTGAAAAAGAAACCGTCTCTATCTTGATCGACAGGATTCGTTCGACGACAATATCAATTGTTGTAGATTTTACCGGTGATTTTAAATTTTTCTGAAATTCGGTTCAAATCGACATCATTCACTAAAGCCCCGCCTTATTACTTCTCTCCTTTTAGTCTGTTTCGAAGCATGCCTCACAACACTTGCCTGAACCAACTTGCTGTGATGATGATGTTTTTGTCGCTCTCCGTTGCGTCATTTGCAGCAGAACCAGAGAACGTTGACTTCAATCGCGATGTGCAACCGATTCTTCAGGCACGTTGCGAGAATTGCCATGGAAGTGAAGAACGTGAAGGTGGTCTGCGGTTCTTTGGACGGAAGGATATCTTCAGTCCGAACGACTCTGGCGACCCGGCGGTCGTTGCAGGTGAACCGAGCAAAAGCGAACTGATACGACGCGTCACAGCGGAAGATGAAGATGAGCGAATGCCACCGGAGGGAACGGCGCTGACTTCTGCACAGATTGAGACTCTCAAAAAATGGATCGCCGAAGGAGCCGCATGGCCTAAGGGTGATGTGCGACCAAGTCATTGGGCGTATGTCGCTCCTACGCGACCTAAGGTTCCCAGCGCAGCGAAGCGCGAGCGAACTGCGAATGCGATAGATGCGTTCATTCTGCGGAAACTCAAAGAACAGAAAAATGGGTTGAGCCAGTCTCCCCAAGCATCACCAGCGAAGTTGCTGCGGCGTGTCTCGCTTGATCTCGTCGGACTGCCTCCGTCACCGGAGCAGTTGAAAGCATTTGAAGCCGATCCATCTTATGCACACTACATAAAGATTGTTGATAAACTTCTGGCATCGCCTCGTTATGGAGAGAAGTGGACGCGGCAATGGCTCGACCTTGCACGCTATGCTGACTCGAACGGATTCCAGGCGGACCAGTTCCGTGAGATTTGGGCGTACCGGGACTGGGTCATCAATGCGTTCAATTCAGACATGCCTTTCGATCAATTCACGGTTGAGCAAATCGCTGGCGATTTGTTGCCAGACGCAACTGTCTCTCAGAAAACTGCAACTGGATTCCAGCGCTGCACGACCTGCAATGTGGAAGCAGGTGTCGACCCTGAAGAGAACAGGACGAACCAGATCATCGACCGCGTCAACACGGCTGGAACCGTCTGGTTGGGAACGACTCTCGAGTGTGCTCAGTGCCACAACCACAAGTACGATCCATTCACGCAGCAAGATTACTACCAAATTTTCGCTTACTTCAACAACACTCCTTTGGAAGTCGTTCAGCCCAATGGAACCGGTGTCAGTTTTGAAGTTTCCGGACCAAAAATGGAATTACCGCTGGAAGACAAACTGGCAACTCAACTGGCTGATTATCGCGCCCAACATCAATCTTTAACAGATCGTCTCGCAACCAGAAAGAAGGAGTTGAACACCGAGCGTGAAGCCTGGGAAACGAAGTTGGTCGCGAGTCTCGAATCAGCACCGCAGTGGCATGTCCTGGAGCCACAGTTTTTCACTTCGTCCGGTGGGGCGGAACATGACATTCTGACGGACCACTCAATTCTACTTTCTGGTCCGGCGCCTGATAAAGATTTTTACACAATCAAATATCGAACCAATCTGACGGGCATTACTGGTTTCAAAATTGAGACACTCACGGACGATTCAATACCAGGGAAAGGTCCAGGGCGAGGCGACAAAGACCGACCCAATTTCGTCGCCTATGAACTGGAATTCACGGCCCAGAAAGTCGGTTCCGATCAAGAAGCTGTTCGAGTCGAATTACATTCAGCGAAGGCTGATTTTTCCCAAAAGGGTTTTGATGTTGCTGGTCTCATCGATGGAGACCCAAAAACGGCCTGGGCAATCAATCCTAAATTTCATGAACCGCATTGGGCGTCGTTTCTGACTGCTGAACCGATTGGAGCAGAAGCAGGAACGGAGTTCACGATCACGATAGACCAACACTACGGTGGTGCGAGAACTATCGGGCGTTTTCGCCTGTTGGCAATGACAGGTAATCCTGGGTCAGAGGCGATACCGCAAGAAATTCGCGGCCTACTGACCTCATCAGAAGAACGATCTAAGAAACAGAAAAAACAACTCAGTGATTACCATGCTTCTACTGACAAGCTGTCCCTAGGTCTCAAATCGCAACTGACAAAAAACAAGAAGCAAATTGATGCGATCAAACCGCCGACCACATTAGTAATGGTCGAGATGAAATCGCCGCGAACGACGAACATTTTCAAGCGGGGAAATTTCCTGCAACCTGGCATTGAAGTGGAACCGACTGTCCCGGCAGCGCTGAGCAGCATGCCAACCTCCGTGACAAAAGAAGGTCGTCCGGATCGACTGGCGTTCACGCGATGGCTTGTCTCTCGCGAAAATCCGCTCGTTGCCCGTGTCGCTGTAAATCGCTGGTGGTCGGAATTCTTCGGGCGAGGAATCGTAGAAACACTCGAAGACTTCGGGACTCAGGGAGAACGCCCGACTCATCCTGATGTTCTGGACTGGCTGGCAGTGGAATTCATGGACAACAACTGGTCGATGAAGCACGTCCACCGATTGATCGTACTCTCTGAAACTTATCGGCAAGATTCGTCAATTTCGCCGCAACAACTGGCAGCCGACCCGCTCAACAGTTTGTACGGGCGTGGTCCACGTTTGCGGATGACTGCGGAAATGATCCGTGATCACGGCCTGGCTGTCAGCGGTTTGATCTCTTACAAGATGGGTGGACCACCGATCTATCCACCGCAACCTTCGAACATTTGGCGACATGTCGGACGAAATGCTCCAAAGTACGAAACGGACACAGATGAAGATCGCTTCCGCCGAGGGATTTACGTCGTCTGGAGGCGGTCCGCACCGTATCCAAGCTTTGTGAATTTCGACGCACCAGACCGTGGAACGTGCGTCGTCAAACGCTCACGAACAAATACTCCACTGCAAGCGCTGACACTCCTCAACGATCCCGCCTATGTTGAAATGGCACACGCATTGGCGAAACGATTGATTGCAGACCTCCCTGAAGCAGAGCCAAAAACTCGAATCGAAAAAGGGTTCCGTCTCGCCGTGTCGCGTTCCCCAGAAAGCAACGAGACCGAACAACTGCTCACTTTCTTCGAAAGTGAACGAGATCGATTTCAAGAAGAAATAAAATCAGCAGAACAGGTCATTCCCAAAGCCGACAGAATGGACGGATTTCCTCTCGCCGATCAGGCTGCCTACTTCGAAATTGCCAACATCCTGTTGAACCTCGATGAGACGATTACAAAGAATTGACGATTTATAGCTCCTACAGTCAGTGCAAAAAACATATCGATTAAAGAAAGAATTTTGATGAAATTTCGAATTGCGTTCTCTTTGATTTTGCTAGTCACCTTCTCTCAGTTTGCGAATGCAGATTGGAAAGAGTTTCGTGGGCCGACCGGACAGGGGCATACTCAGGCGACCGGACTACCGGTCAACTGGAGCGAAACGGAAAACATATTGTGGAAATCCAAAGTTGACGGCCTTGCGTGGTCGTCTCCAGTCGTTGTTGGCGACAAAGTTTACCTGACCACGGCTGTGAAAGGAGAAGGCGATGAGCATTCGTTTCGTCTTCTCTGCTTGCACGTTCAATATGGCAAGCTTTTGTGGGAAGAGGAAATTTTCGCACCAGTTGGTAAGCTAAAGATGCACAAGAAGAACAGTCAGGCAAGTCCGACTCCGATCATCGATGGAGATCGAATCTACCTTCATTTTGGCCCCTACGGAACCGCCTGTTTTTCATTGGATGGCGAGGAAATTTGGAAGCAAAAATTCGAATACAGACCTGTCCACGGGACTGGTGGCTCACCGGCAATTGCCGGGAATGTTCTTGTCATCTGTTGCGATGGTGGAGATCAGCAGTTTGTGGTCGGGCTGGATAAAGCGAACGGAGAAATTCTTTGGAAAACCGACCGCGATACCGATCCGAAGAAAGGTTTTTCGTTTTCTACACCGCTCATCATTGAAGTCGATTCGAAAACGCAAGCCGTTTGCCCAGGCAGCGATGCCGTCTTCGCGTACGACCCTCAGACTGGAAAAGAAATCTGGCGAGTTGATTACCCCGGCGGGTATTCTGTCATCCCACGACCGATTTACGGTCAAGGTCTGGTCTTTATCTGCACCGGCTATAACAAGCCGACTCTGCTCGCAATCGATCCGACTGGGTCTGGGAATGTCACCGAGACGCACTTGAAGTGGAAAATTGAAAAACAAATGCCCCACTCCCCTTCACCTCTGCTCGTCGGAGAAGAATTGTATGTCGTCTCTGACAAGGGGATCGGCAGTTGCATCGACGCAAAGACCGGAGAAATCCACTGGCAGGAACGCCTCGAAGGAAATTACTCTGCATCTCCGATGTTCGCGGAAGGACGCGTCTATTTCCAGGACGAAAATGGAACGACGATCATTGTTGAAGCTTCGAAGGAATACACTGAACTGGCCCGCAATTCTCTTAATGAAGATGAACGAACATTTGCCTCGTATGCCGTTGAAGGGAATTCTCTACTCCTGAGAAGCGAGAACCACCTCTATCGCATCGGCACATCAAAGAATTGAAAACTTG
>JAJDEL010000134.1 GCA_029259835.1 Planctomicrobium sp.
TGACAGCAACTCAGTTGAACAGCGTCACCGGTGATGTGGAAATCCCACGTGGTGAATCTCTCGATCTTGTGACCACGCTGACCGGACTGCGTCGAAAGTCGGCAACCTTGGAAATGGAGACTGGCACAGAGATGTTCGATACATTCGATCTGAAGCCAGATGAAGATCAGGGAAACTCGTTCGTGCATCATCTGTCGGTCGACCAGTCATTCCGGTATCGAACTCAGTCCGGTGACGGAAGAACCCCGTGGCACACGGTCACCGTGATCGACTATCCAGAATTCGGTGAAGTGCAATTTACAGTCACTGCACCGGAATACGTTGATCGTCCAACATATGAAAAAACGCTCATCCCGAGTCGTGTGAAAGTGATTCAAGGCAGTCAACTCGAACTACAGATAAAACCAGACAAGGCACTGGATCGATTGGAACTCTCACTGACAATCAATGCTGACAATCCGGATGAAGACCCTACTGAAAAACTCTTGACTCTCAAGCGCGAGGCGGATGGTTGGTATCGATTTGAAACTCAACTGTTCAAAGACCTTTCGCTCAGCCCTACTCTATTTAATTCACACGGGCTGACGAATGAAAACCGTCACGTTTGCCGTATACAGATCATTCCAGACAAAGCTCCGGTGGCACGCATTCTCACACCGACAGACGAAATGGTCGTTGCCGTTGACGACATCATCGAGGTCAAATTTGAAGCTCACGACGACCATGGCATCGCGACCGCAGAACTTGTTGTCTATGACGAGACGGAAACAGAGGAAGGTGGCGAGCCGAAAATCCTCAGTCGACAACCGATCCCGCTGAACGATCAGCAGTTAGAAAAACATATAATGGCAACGACGCAACTCGACCTTTCAAAACTGAATATCGAGAAAGGCAGAAACATCAGCTACGCGGTTCGAGTCACTGACAACAGCATGGTCAAGCTCGACCCGAAGAAAACAGACGGACAGATCGCTGACTTAAATCAGGAAGAATCGCTTAACCCAAATAGCAGTGAGGCACAGCAACCACCAATTGGAACACCAGTGGACGACCTGAAGGATATGCTGGCTGACGCAAGTGACCCTTCTGGGAAGCGACCGACTGACGGCGACCGTTCGGACGAACTAAGTAACGAGAAAGAAAGCGATCCTTCTACATCACCATCAGGCAGCAATGACAAGAAATCACTAAAAAGTGATGATTCGGAGTCTGCAAAAAACAGTGAACCAAACGAAAAAGATCACAAAAAATTCAACGACACGAATGCTGCGGACGAAAAGGACTCACCCAATACTCAGGACACCAGTGAATCGAATACACAAAATGCCATAGCTGCATCGACTCAGAAGCCCGAAACCAAAGATGGTGATTCGTCGAGTTCTAAATCGACTGAAATCAAAGAAGCGGTAAGCGATCCTGGTAAGCCAATGAAAGAAGGCGAATCACCAACCAAAGATCAAGCAAGCGGCAAAGTGCCGAGTGATGACAAGCCTGCAAGCAGTGGTGACTCGCAAAACCCCAAGAACGAAACAGAAGTCGTCTCAAAAGATGATGACGCAAATTCGGAAGACTCCACTTCCAACAAAGAAAAACTTCCGACGAAGAAAAGTGAAAAAGAGACTGTTCCAAAGCAAAACACCAGCATTGCAAGTGACTCGCAACAGCCGGATCAATCCAAGAAGAACCAAGGCAACAATCCCGAGAATGATGAATCCGACAGTCAAACGATCGCTATGATTCCGCAGCAGTCGGAAGTCGGGCAAAACACCGAAACGAATCGGCGAAAGCTAAAAATCACAGACCGCCTCTCTTCTGTTGCTGCGGCAACAAACCGCAAATTTGAAAAGACGAAAATTCGTGATCGTGTGGTCCAGATTGACCAGATGCTGGCAACTACGGAGACCGCTCTCACGAAAGTCATTGATCGGGAGATTGCCGATGCTGACCGCAGTGAGCAGTTTCGAATTCTCGACACACAGCTTGGCGATATCGAAACATACATTGCTGAACTTCGCAACGAAACAAAAGACCAGCAGTTCGAGTTTGTGGGGCTGCAAATGGTTCACATTAACCGGACCCAAGTGACGCCAGCACGCGACCAGGTGTTCAGTGCAATCCGCGAACCTATCGGAACAGACAACCCCACGATTGCGTTGCACCACATTATTCGGTCGCGTGAAATGCTCGCTACATTACTAAACCGTTACGACCGTGTCGCTCGCGATCAAGAACTCGCGAAATCGCTTGACGAAACCGTCAAGATGTACGAGGTCTACGTTGAGAAAATGCAGCAATTGATGCGAGAACGACGCCAAAACAAAAATCCATTGGATCGAAAGATGGCGGTCGTCGAAGTCGATCAGGATTACCTCGACCGATACGCTGAAGTGTTGACCCTGCGCCGAGAAATGATGAAGGAACTCGGTCGGATGCTTGGTGACGACCCACGTTTGCTGGCAAGGTATCTGGACATCGTTCGCCGTCGTCGATCATCCCTTCGTGCCCAGTTGACGGAACTCATTGAACGACAGGACGAAATCTCCATGGAAGTCAGCGGCTGGCGACAAGTCGGTGAAGACCAGCGAGATGACCTCTGGTCAATCGTTTCGGAGATGCGGTTGCAGGCTGTCTCTCCTTTGGCGAAAGAAGCAGCGGGTTTGGCAGAACGTGTTGAACAAGCGATGCCATTGGTTCTGAAAACTGACGAGGGAACGTCTGCACTTGTCATTGAACATGCACGGCAAATCTCTCGACTTGCCAGAGCCATTGCCCTCGAAGCGAAGAAATTTCAGCAGCAAGGTGAACAATCGAATGACTCCCTGGATTTTGCAATGAATGCGGAACAGCTTGCCTTTCTTTTCACGGAATTCGATGCGGCGCTAGAGCAACTTAACTTCGAGAACGAAAGCGTTGAGGAAGTTTCTGATTACGTCGACACCCGCCTTCTCGAAAGTCTAACGGTTGCTGATCAGGCCGATGAATGGGTGCAGATAGCCACTCACCTCCAGCAAAAACGTTATCACGGTCTTGCCGAGGTTGATCAAAAAAAGCTTGCCATCGCAACGGAATTACTCCGAGTTGAAATGCTGAATATCGAAGACGATCTGGAAGGCCAATTTCAACAGCAGGCAGAAAGTGAATTGCCTGGCGAGATCGTCGACATGATTCGTGAATTGCACCAGGTCATGGAAGGCATCACCTTCAACCAGACTGCCGCAACCTTTGCAATGACTAAGGACCACATGGAGGTCGTCGAACTTCAGCAAGCTAAAGCTATGGAAGGATTTGAACGTGCCAATAAACTCTTCGATCTCATGCGCCGGGCCGTCGTGACTGTTCTCGACGAATATGACATCGACGATCCGAACATCGCGGATTTACAAGACCCCACACTTGACGAATTTCTGGCGAATCTTGAGCGGGAACCGAATATCGACGCACAACTTGGAATTCCAGATCGGCCGAGAAACCTGCGTGTTCTCGCCGCTTTAATGTCATTTCAGCAAACTGGTGGAGACCTACTCGGCAATGCCGAAGAGGCTGCAAGAACACGCGCAAAAATGTCAAAACGGATGCAGGACATCAACAAGCTTGGAGAGAAACCTCAGAAGCCAGAAAGTGAGTTGACTGAGAAAGAACGCAAGGAGCGGGCTGATGCTCAGGAAATGCAGGAGACACTTGAGAGGTCGTTGGCGTCCCTTGAAGAGAAAATGGAAGACCCGCAGACCTCGTCAGAACAGCGCCGGAAACTGGAACAAGTGGCGAAGAACATGCGGGAAATGCTCGATCAGATTGGGCAGGGAAATCCGGACATGGAAGAATGGAAACGTATTACGGAATCCGACAAGGCAAAAGAACTCATCCGAGCACTCGCCAGTGGTCGACCGATACCGGATGAACAGTGGAATAAGCTCCTCTCAACACTCGACGACGGCCTCTGGCAAGTCCGCGGGCGCACGCCACCGGAAGATTATCGTAAGGCAATCGAGCAATACCAAGATCGGATTCGTCAGTTAATGAACACGGTAGGCGCCGACTGATGCTGTTGGAAATCTTGTACAACTGAGAGTTAGTGTCAGTGAGAGTTCTTAAATATATTTATTGCGGACAAAAGATGTCGAGTTTGATCTCTAATGACGATGATTCACATTCTCACCACGCTGGAGCAGATTGCTCTTTCCTGAACCCGCGGAAAACGGTTTTCATCAGTGAAAACACTGACTTCCACAAGGCAAAACGCGAAGACCAATACGAAAAGTGCTCTAGCTGGTTACCAGTGATTGTCGTATTCACCCTTGCAATAATAAGCTCACCAGCTACAGCACAAAACAAACCACTCATTGCGAAGTCTTCGAACCTCAGCTCTGCGCTTCCAGCAGGCGAGTGGTCTCGAATCGACACTTCGGTTGATGAAGGACTTGCCTGGTTGGCAACTCAACAGACGGAAGATGGTCGCTTTCCTAGCGCCGAGGCTGCTCAGCCGGCAGTCACCTCAATGGCGGTCATGGCGTTTTTGTCACGAGGACACATTCCGGGCGAGGGACGTTACGGAAAAACCATTTCACTTGCCATCGACTTCGTCTTATCAACTCAACGCCGCCGAGGGTACTTTTCCTTGCTGCCAGTCACTCCGCCGGCGCAGCACCTCAGTGCATCGCAAACAGTCACTTACAATCATTCGATTGCAGGACTGATGCTGGGAGAAGTTTACGGTATGACATCCGGCAAACAGTCTCAACGAATCAAAGAAGCTTTGATCAAGGCCCTGATTTATCATCGTGAAGTCCAGACCCGAACCAAGACGAAGGCTGGAGACATCGGCGGCTGGCGGTATGGATTTCCGGAAGGTCCGAACGCATCATCGGATATGTCTGTGACTGGATGGGCGCTGATGTTTCTACGATCCGCTCGCAATGCGGAGTTCAATATCCCAAAACAGTATTTCGATGAAGGACTGGATTTTGTCGAACGCTGCTATGAAGAAGATACAACGCTTCATGAAAAAGGAGTGTTTCGATATCGACCGTTGATTTCAGCCGAAACTGATGCTCCTCCACAAATTAGTCTCGCAAATACAGCCTCCGCGATGCTCACGCTGATTCTCGGTGGTCGTCACAACAACGAAGGAGTCGCAGCTGGAATTCAATGGTTTCGCTCCAGAAAGTACCCACGTCCGTGGCAAGATGGTTACTTCTACCTTGCCAGTTACTACAGTAGCCAAGCAATGGCTCAAGTCGGCGGCGAAGCCTGGGGACAGATCTTCCCTCAAATCGCTCTCAGCCTGATCGAAGAGCAATCCGACGACGGCTCATGGCCGCTTGGCACAGGCAACGAACGTAAATTCGGGTCGACCTACACGACCTCCCTTGCCATCCTCGCACTGACTCCCGCCTACCAACTTCTCCCGATCTATCAACGTTAATGGACGGTTCAGATCGAACAGCTGGATTTTTTATTCCATAATCCGAAGAGCATTCTGGGAAGATCCCACTGCTTGGGCCTAGAAAGTTAAAACCGAAATTGATCGATCTTCAGAAGCGTTACTCTCAATTTGAATTTCTTAGAGATCGCAACACCGCAAAGAGTATTAGGTTATTCTTCCTCTCTCTAATTCTGTAATTTCAAAGCGTGTTGCACTCTGCGAGCGATTTACAACGATTATTCCAGATTGCATTGAATGCGAATCGGAAATAGACTCTTAAGGTCAACTCTGAAGCGTTGATTGTTCTCGTTGTTCATCGACTCCGAGGAAATACAGCATTCGTAATAGACTTTCATCATAGCCACTATGAACTCCATTGCTCGTATCATTTTGTTTCTCACGTTGGCTGCATTCGGGCAGGCAATGAACTGTCAGGCTGAAGAGACAGGCTCTGCTGAGGGGATCGAATTTTTTGAAACGAACATTCGTCCGCTTCTCGTTAAACGTTGCTACTCCTGCCACTCAGTCCGCTCTGGGAAATCTGAG
>JAJDEL010000135.1 GCA_029259835.1 Planctomicrobium sp.
TTCCTCATGGTCGGCAGTCTGGGAAACACGACTTATGGAATGTTTCAGAACATCGGTGACCATCCTCTGGTCATCGGCAGTAAACCTTCCCTTGGCGGATATCTCGCCTTTTTTGCAACGTTCTTCGGATTCCGAAGCTGGCAGGAAATGACCTCACCGTTCCGCAGTAAACGGTTCAGCATTAGTGCAGTCCTGATTACCGTATTCGTTGCCTGGATGTCGACAAAGGTTTTTTCGTTTCCGAGTGAAATCGCGATTGCCTGGGCTGTCATCGTTTCATGTGTTGCCCAATTAGCTGCACCACTCGAACAACATAGTCATAAGCAACACCGCCACGCTCGTCGTGTCGTCTGAGAACATACTTCAAGATTGTAGTCCAAGAACCATTAACACCTTAATGAAAGAAGATCATGATGATGGGAGCCATTGAACTGATTGTCATCTTGCTCGCCTTGATCGTCATTCCTGTCGCGCTCGGCAGTGCTGCGTTATTCGGTTCTCAGGGAGCCCAGAGCAACCGTCGTAGTCGCAGCCGCGTTGACTGGTCGAAAGTGGTGACAGTCTTCGTGGGAGCCCCTTTACTTCTACTTGCAATTCCGCTCGCGATTTATTTTCTCTCCGCACGGCAAAGCTTCCAGCATGAGCAACTGCACTCGCAGGTCATGATCGAAAGAGACATCTCCGCTCTTGAAACAGAAACATTTGCAATTCAGAAAGCCATTGAACTTGAAGCAAGCCACCACAATGGTGGCACAGCGCGTGTTGTTCAACTCACCGAAAATGAAACATCGCCAACCGTGTCTCAGCCCTCAGAAAGTATTTCCTCTGACAGCATCTCGCATGGAAATTTAGTTTCAGCCCCGGTCGTACACCGCTCTCATTGGTCAGTTGGAATGATCAGCATTGCTGGTCTTTTTGCCGTGGTCGTCGGCATGGGATTCTTCGGACTCATGGTTTGGGTCAGTCGCAAGAATGGAATGTTGGCTTTGGGAACCGTATTTGGGATACTTCTTCTTCTCGGATTTGTTGGACTGACCACCTCTCGTGTTTCATCTCAATCCGCTGCTCCGCCTGCGATGATTCAATACGACGTGCCTGCCGGACCCGCGGTGCCGATGCCAGCCAGCTCAGAGCAATCGCAGCCAAGCGGACTGATCCCGGTGGGAGTCGATGAAGCTGTTGAAGATTCCGAAGCCAAGCCTCTGCGGACTCGGGAAGTCGTCTATGTCGGTGGAAATAAACGTACAATCAACTCCAGCGACGTTGTGCCGGAGTGGGTTGCAGAAGCCAACGGGGAGAACATTCTCAGTCGTCAAAAAAATCATATCATCTTGACTTCAAAACGCTACACAACCGTTGAAGAAGCGCTCGCCGAACTTCGACCGCTGGCGACTTCGATGGTTACCGATTTCATGACGAAGGTTTATCCTGAAATGCGAACATCGTCGATGGATCCTGTGTACCTTGAGCATATGGCAATTCTTCAGAAAAGTTGCCAAGTCACTTGGCCGCTTCAAGTCGGTGAATTCACTCAGGAGATGCAGCAAGTTGTCTGGAAGCTCGACATCAGCGAGGAAGCCCAACAGAAACTCCATCACCACTGGCAACAGCAGGAAACCAGTGACCGGCTCGCAATTCTCGGTGGCGGACTCGGCGGACTCACCCTGCTCTTCGGAGCCGGCGCGATGCTGACTCGACGCCGCGAAGAAAAGAAAGCCGCGTAACGCGGCCTGGAAACCGCACTCCAAGGAAACACGTCTCGAGGGCCGCTGGATCGAGGGTCTAGGGATTGAGGAACAAGGGGAAAGTATTGAGAATTGAGGAGTCTTGAACTCTTGTCTCTCGACTGCGATTTCAAAACTTTTTCCGTTCACTTGAACCCTGTCAGTGAGACACAAGTCGACGGTAGGCTGTCGGCCCAAAGGGCCAGCTTGATGTCAGCCCTGGGCATCGAAAAGAGTCGAATACAACCCCAACGGGGTGGACCTACGCTCAGGTGAAGAGGGAAACGCATTTCCAATAGTGGAGCCTTAGAGCCGTCCCGTTGGGACTCGGCTTGCGGTGAGCATCCTCCCCCCAACCAGGGCGACACTTCGTTCTGCCCTGGGCTAACATAGAGGCAGCCCTTCGGGCTTACTTGTGTGTCATTGACTACACTTCAAGTGTGGGGCTAAACCTTCTCAGCGCACCGAATTTCTTTCCATAACTCTGGAATCCGCTGCGGATTGTGCAGACCAACATTGAGTGCTGCCGCTTCTTCCCTATAATGCCCGCTTCGCTTTGCCAGTCAGGTGTTCTTTTGAGCACTGTTCACTCGAAGCTATTCTGAAACAACTTCTCGCTCGGATCATCAAAAGGAATCCGAACCACATTGAAGATTTCAGGACAGGTTCCAGGCAAATTCAGGCATTTTAGAGGATATCGGTTCCGTGTTACGTACTGCGACCTGTGGTGAACTTCGTGCTGATCGTGTTGGACAAACCGTCACTTTATGCGGCTGGGCAGATCGATATCGCGATCACGGAGGCGTTGTGTTTGTTGATCTCCGGGACCGATACGGAATTACGCAAATTGCTTTCCGCATGGACGAATCAAGCGAAGTTCAAACACTCGCCGCGAGTATTCGCCACGAAGATGTGATTCAGGTGACCGGCGAAGTCGTCAGCCGGGGCGAAGAAAATAAGAACCCCAAGCTCCCTACTGGTGAAGTTGAAGTCCGCACCAGTGAACTCACAATCCTCAACCGAAGCCTGACACCACCGTTTGAACCGCGCGGTGAAACGCTCGCGAACGAAGAGCTTCGCTTGCAATACCGCTTCATCGATC
>JAJDEL010000136.1 GCA_029259835.1 Planctomicrobium sp.
GACCATCCGGTGACCAGAGAAGTCGCGAGACTTTTGAGTGACCTGCCGCAAAATGGACAGGCGGCTGCAATCCTTCCGTTGAAGTGATCCAAAGCTGAGTCGTGCCGGTTGCGCGCGGGTCACTCACGTCTGGTGGCTCGGCAATGCGATACGCAACACGGGTTCCATCTGGAGAGACAGCCGGTCCCGTCACATATCGGACACTCATGAGGTCCTCAACTGTGAGCAAACGCTGAGCTGGTTTCGATGGTTCAGCGAATGTTTGAGACGTCGGAATTAAACCGACACAAAGTAGCCAGCACGCCAACAATGCTCTCATAATGTCCCCACGCTATTAAGGGAATGACTTGAATGTCACCAAGAAGAAAGAATCGGTCAGCGATGCTACGACTTCGAGAACGAACGGGATACGATTCGCCTGGTTTTTCCTGACTTTGGTAGAACGTTCACCACTTCTTACGTCGCAACAGGCAAGTGGGTGAATGACGCCCATCTCTTGGTTCTCAAGTGAGAGAAATTTACTTGGATCGGAGCAACTTTGTCTGGGCGGAGAAAGTGTTTCCTGAAAATTGACACGAACCGAGGAGTGAAATCTGCTGCTATGAAGAGATGACTGACCATTCAATGTTGATTGCGGTCTCCTCTGAGTCCTTGAACTCGATACGCGTTTGTCCAGCCGGAAAGACGATGTCCCCTTCATAGATTGAAGCGCCGTACTCGCCGCCCGGGCTATCTTGTGAGGGGTCTTTGGTTTCAATGATTTCGTCGGTCGCTGCGTCCCAGACGAGTCCTCCTGTCATCTTTAACTCTTGCCAGTCTGTTGGCTTCCCGTCGGCAGGAGTCAGTCGGATGCTCAGTTGAGTGATTGGGCGACCGTAGGCACTGGCGTATTTTGCCTTGATGTGCGTCGACTCCCCGGCTTTTGGTTCCGCTGGATCGAGTGACACGTCGAGCATGATCTCACCAGGTAAATCGAATGAGACAGTCCCCTCGGCTTCAGCGTCGGTGTTTTCGTTTTCGTCCTCTAAGTCTCCAGGGCCACCAGGGTTTGCACTGTCAGATTGTTCTTTCTGAGGACTCGGTCCACAGCCAGCAATAGGAATCAGGAAGATCATGGACGCAGAGAACAACATCGCAAAAGAGAGGTCAGAAATGCGTTTCATGTGTAGAGTGACTCTATGGAGAGGTTTGTTGATTTGAACTTGCCATACGAGGGAATCGATCTCAGAAATTCAATTTTTCATTATGCTGACGTCATCAGCAGGATGTCAAGTGGCGGAAATGGTTCCCGTTTGGTGCTGTACGGCTGATTTCGCTTTTCGATTTGCAAGAAACTGAGATTGAAGGTAACGGGACCGTTGTCTGAACTCCGGTCGCTTCTACACTGTACTACCGTATTGAATTTATCCACGCGGAATAGACGCGTACTCCCCCTCTGAAAGAACCAACCATCTCATATAGAGAATCGAGTTGATCAAGGTAACTCAATGGCTACTGCAGCGGATATCCAGGCGACTCTTGGAGCGTTTGAAGACCCGGAATTTGGAAAATCTCTGTCGCAACTGAAACTGCTGAAGTCGGTTTCCGTAGATGGTTCAACGGCAAAAGTTCATGTCGAACTTCCGACACCGGCTTACCCGAACCAGGAACAGCTCAAAGAGCAGTTGCAAGCTTGCGTTCGCGAAAAACATGCGGACATCGATCAAGTTGATGTTGAACTGGCAAGCATTGTCAAAGGCAAGGACTCCGGAGCGAAGGTCGGCCTGAAAATTAAAAACGTGATCGCTGTCGGGAGCGGTAAAGGGGGCGTCGGGAAGTCGACAGTTGCAGCGACTCTGGCTTATGGACTCAAACATTTCGGCGCCAGCGTTGGGCTGATGGATGCCGATGTGTATGGACCGAGTATTCCGCATTTACTCGGTGCCAAAGGTCAACCAGCGATGAAGCAAATCGAAGGGCCGAACGGTCAAACGATTGAACGTATCGTGCCGATTGAAGTTGACGGTATCAAGCTGATGTCGATGGGCTTCATGGTCGGTGAAGATCAGGCAGTCGTCTGGCGTGGACCGATGCTGCACAAAGCGCTCACTCAATTTCTGCAACAATCAGATTGGGGCGAACTCGACTACCTTGTCGTCGATATGCCACCTGGAACCGGAGATGTTGCGTTAACGATTTCGCAAATGGTGCAACTCGCCGGAGCTGTGATCGTTTGTACGCCGCAGAAAGTTGCGTTGCTCGATGCTGGCAAAGCGATTTCGATGTTTCAGACCGTCAAGATTCCAATCCTCGGCATGGTCGAAAACATGACTGGCGATATTTTCGGACATGGTGGTGCGAAGACCAAGGGCGAAGAGATGGGCGTTTCCTTCCTTGGGGAGTTGCCATCAGTAGCTGACATTCGCATCAAAGGAGACGAAGGGAACATCTCGGCACTCGTGAATGAAGACAATCCCGCCCGCGACGCGATTCTTGAGATCAGCCGAAACGTTGCGATGCAAATCGCAAAAGAAATTATGGAGAATCCTACGATGCCGACGCTGGATATTCTTTGAGTTTTGAATCACCAAGAACACGAAGGGCAACATCAGTCAGTTTTGCCGGACAGTTCAAGTGTCCGGCGACACCTGGAACCTGAATAGATTCAAACTAAGGACGCCGCTTTGTCTCTCAGCAATAACTTGATCGGTAAACTCACGAAACTCGGACTGGCGCTCGTCAACCAGCAGGCGGCCAAGGTGATTGTGCCTCCGCAGGAGAACTCGACGGGGTTCTGGTTTGGCGGGGGGAATATGATCGAATCAATCGATGGCGACTTGTTCGTCGTTGGTCGGTATCGCAACTTTGGCGATTCTCGAACCGGTATTGGCGCTGGGGCGCGTGGTCTTGAATTGGCGATTTTCAAGTCTGAGGATCGCGGAGAGTTGTTCGAGAAAGTGGTGAGTTGGAGCAAATCAGACCTCGATGTGAAGGACTCTCCGGTTCTTTCCATCGAAGGGACTGCGATGCGATGGTCAGACGAAGGGGTCGAACTCTATGTTTCGACCGAGAAAGATAACGTCGGCTATCCAGCTGGCTTCGAAAGTTTCCTCAAGCCAGGGACAGGTGTCTGGAGCATCGATCGTCTCACGGCGAAAGAGGTCGGGAAGCTCAAGCAGTCAAAAGTTGAACCATTCTGGTCTGAAGACGAACCGAACAATTTGCACATCAAAGACCCGTTTCTCTATGAATCTCAGCCAGGGGGCGCGACGGTTTTCTTTTGTACTCACCCGTTCAGTTGGTCCAGTTCGAACACAGGCTTCATTGACGACCAACGTCAGGAAGGAGCGGTCTACGATTTCTTTTCTCGCGGACCCTCCTGGGATGTCGCGATGACGCGGGGAACGTGTCTGGTCGACGTGCCTATGGTTGGAGCGTTCGAAGAAACAGATGCGACGCTTGTTTTTTATGATGGCGGTGAATGTGTTCGAGACCTTCAGCAGCACCAGACTGCCGTGACGCGACCTCGTGGATACTCGTGCGAAGAACTTGGGGGACTCGCTTACTTTGCCGACGGAGATTTGTCGGCAATTCAGAGAATTTCAAAGTTTGCACCGATGTTTCTCAGCCCATTCGGGACCGGTTGCAGTCGCTATGTTGATGTCTTAACGACAACCGAAGGCATGTTCGCCACTTGGCAACAAGGACAGGAAGATGGCTCTCAACCTCTGGTGATGAACTTTCTTGCGAATTCTGAAATCGAAGAAATTCTGAGTTGATTCGCGATCTCGACACGTCTGCGTATGCTGATGGCTGTTTTTTTTGCGAAATTCTGCAATCATATTGCCTTCGAGGACTTTGATGTTCACGTTGAACCAACAGCATAGAGACTCGTGCGTCGGCAGTCCGATGCACTGAAACTCTATGATTATCAATTTTATCAACCCATTTTCATCGGAGAAGATATGTCGGAAACATCCCGTCGCGATTTCATCAAAACAACATCCGCAGCAGCGGCACTTGGAACTGGCTTACTGTCGAATGTTTCTGCAAAAGCGTTTGCAGGTGGGGATGAGGTCATTCGAATTGGTCTTGTTGGCTGTGGTGGTCGTGGAACAGGTGCCGCGTCTCAAGCTTTACAGTCGCCAGGGAACGTTGAGCTAGTCGCAATGGGCGACGCGTTTCAGGACCAGATGGATCGATCGCTGACGAATATTGAAAAAGCCGTTGAGAAAGATGATTCCGCCCATATCAATGTTGTTCAAGAGAATATGTTTGTCGGCTTTGATGCTTTCAAGAAAGTCATTGACAGCGGTATCGACCTTGTGATTCTGGCGACACCTCCTGGGTTTCGCCCAATGATGTTTGAGTATGCTGTTGAAAAAGGCGTTCACATCTTCATGGAAAAACCTGTCGCAACGGACGCCGCTGGGATTCGACAGGTTCTTGCGGCAGCGAAAGTTGCCAAAGAGAAGGAACTGAAAATTGGTGTCGGACTGCAACGGCATCACCAAGCTTGTTATCAGGACTTCGTCGGACGCATCCACGATGGTCAAGTGGGCGACATCCGTGCTCTTCGTGTTTACTGGAACGGTGGTGGAGTTTGGGATCCTCGGAAGAATCGTGATGAAGTGAAAACGGAAATGGAGTACCAGATGCGAAACTGGTACTACTACAACTGGTTGTGCGGAGATCACATCACCGAACAGCACATTCACAACCTCGATGTTGGCAACTGGATCATGCAGAAGTTCCCAGTCAGTGCAGTTGGCATGGGCGGTCGACAAGTTCGAATCGATCCGAAGTATGGTGAAATCTTCGACCACCATGCTGTGCAGTTTACATACGATGACGGCACTGTGATGTTCAGCGAATGTCGCCATATTCGCGGTTGCTGGAATTCAGTGACTGAGCACGCACATGGCACGAATGGAACCGTGCATCTCGGCAGCAACCCACGAAATTGCAAAATTGACTGGGCAAAGAGTGGCAATGTCGAGAAATTCAAGGGTGACACAAGTAATCCATACCAGGTCGAACACAACGACTTGTTCTCTGCGATTCGTAACGGAGACGAATACAGCGAAGCCGAATATGGAGCGATGAGCACCATGACATCGATCCTCGGTCGCATGGCGACTTACTCCGGAAAAGAAATTGCGATGGCGAAAGCTCTGAGCGATGGACCGAAAATTGTCCCGAACCCGGAAGACCTCTCTTGGGATCTGGTCCCTCCCACTTCTCCTGATTCTGAGGGACGCTATCCTATTCCTGTCCCAGGTGTCACGGATGTCTTCAAGAGCTAAAGTGATGAATAATGAGTGAATAACAGGCTGGCGTTGAGAGTTTGACGCCGGCCTGTTTTCGTAACACCTAAACATTTCAATCAGGATCAATCCATGCGACAACTGAAACTATTCAAAGGTGTGGAGATGGACCTCGCTACGCTCGAAGAAGACGTGAACGGCTGGATCCAAAAGAACAAAGCGACCGTCCACAAAATCACCGGCAACATCGCCCCCCAAGCAGCGATCAGCAAAGGCCAAGACCGCATGAGCGGTTCGGATGTCTTGATTGTGGTTGAATACGAACGTTGATGTTCCCGGGACGCCTCCGATAAGTGTCGTTCTCCCTGCGTTTTTGATGGATTTGCTGGAGGTAG
>JAJDEL010000137.1 GCA_029259835.1 Planctomicrobium sp.
AAGATCTTCAGGAGCAGCAGCGAGGAATGTTCCACCGTCACGAGCGACAAATCGAGCACCGTCTCCGGCATTACTGTCAAAAGTGTTTTGGAACGCAGCAGTTAAGGTCACTGTTCCTCCATCTGCACCCATGGCAAGAAAGCCAGCTCCTTCTTCTGAAAGATTCGAGCTGGAATTGTTACCAATCAAGGCAATGTCGAAGGATGCATCGTTCAGGGAGTTGAATTCGAGTCCTGATCCATTTCCAGATGTTGAATTATTGAAGAATCCAGTCGGATTTGTTCCGGCAGTAACGATGAAATCATCAGCGTTAATGATTGCAGTTGCTCCATCCGAGACGATTCGAATTCCGGTACCGGTATCGAGGATTCCGTCTAAGTCTTGATCTTCGCCAACATCGAGTATTTCGTTGTCGTTGGCATCTTCCCCGAGGAATCCGGTCACTGTGTTTTCTGAGACAAGGAGATTGAGGGTGCCAGCGGTATGCCTGACATTAATCCCTTGATTGGAGTCAAAGCCAGCACCAGTGATGACGTTGTTTCCGATGAAACCAAAGTCTTCTCCAACAAGGCCAGTCGCCATGCTCGTATCACTCTCGATGTCGATCGCGTTGATCGCGTTATTGATGTTGAGGTTTCGAAGTTCGAAACCATCGATTCCAACACCAGCGATCCCATCTGCGGTAAGGCCACCATCAATTGTAAAGTTGGTCACAACGTTCGAGTTTGCCAAAGTCACAACATCCATGCCAGCGGCACTCGAGTTCGTGAGTAATGGAGCCAGTCCCGGCATCACACCAGGAATATCCAATCGTCCGAGGTTCGATGAGACAAAGAACTGACTTGTCCCATTGAGTTGGTCACCGTCACCAATGAGTGCTTGACTATCAAACAGGGAAATCGTGGTGTCAAGGTTGGTATCGGTCTCGTCCGTTCTTGCGCGAACAAAGATTATGTCGAATGCAGTCTTGGTTGCAGCTGGCTGACTTTCGTAGTCGAGGACAGACATGAACGGGTCGGAGAAACTTCCAGAACCAGGAGTCAACAGGTTTGGATCGATCACTGCAATCGAGATGGGTGACCCACTGTCATTCAAAGCGGTAGTCGTGACTGTACTTTCACTGAGTGAAGTTGGGATGCGATAGCGACGAATGACTGATGAAGCCAACTGATCCGAGACTCGACGTCGAGTAAATGGACGCGATGGACCACCTTGAGGAAGTGTTAATTCGAAGTTGATCGAAAAGTTTGTGTTAAACTCATCGTCGTTGGTGAGCAACCCGTTAATCCATAAGTCGTCTGAAATTTGTGCCTGAGTACGCAGACTGACTCCCGCAGTGCTCTTAACGTCCTCACCGGTCAGGTAATAAACGCCAACTCCGATATCCGCCCCGTATCCACCCAGATACGGAAATGGTGTAGAGATTTCAAAATCGTATACTTGATAAGCTCGTTCAGTTGTAACGATGCGGTCTACGACAACTGTACTACCCATAGAACGTGGTGTTCCCATCACGCCAGGGTCAACAATTTCAGACATATCCCCGAATGGCAAGTCAAAGTTAAATCGCATGGAGGTGTAACGACCAATCGATTCAAAACTTCCGCCCAGAGAGTGATAAGTTCCAGCGTGACCATCATCGAAATCATACCAGACAGATGCACCGTAAACCCGGTCATCATCGGCATTGTAAGTTCGGTAACCGAGGCCAAAGTTTCCTGCACCTTCGGCATCATCGGTGATGTTGACTCGCGGATTCACCCACCACAAACTGCTGTCACCTTCAAACATCAGTGGAATGAAGGCATTGATATTCGTGTAACCGTCTTCAATCCCGTAGCGATCCATACTGGATCGTCCGACCCTCCAGAGGATTCGATCTTCTGGGCGTTGTGTTGAGGCAAAACCAATGGAGTTGTCCTGCGGAATCATCGAATCGCGGAACATCGGAGGTGCACCTTGCACAAACTGGGTCTGCTGTACCGTAGGTGCCGGCACGACAGCCGATGCGGAACGGTTAGGACCACCCAATTTTACTGATCCGTAATCTTCCGGGCTTGTGGCTCCTGTCTGGAATTGAGGGGAGCCAGCTTCTGGTAAACCAGGATTAGGGGTTTGTCCCCAACTGGTTGCCGATAGGCTTATACAAGCGGTGATGACTTGCAGCCAATTTTTACACATATTTTTCATCGATTGCTCCAGCATCCTGCCGACAGGCAGTCACATATCCTTTGTGACCATGCGAACAGGTCGTTTTCTGCGCACTCGTCGTCCATACATCTGCCATCATAAAATGGTCCGGTTGTAACGGTTTTACCGGTAATGGCAGTTATCCTGATCAATCGGCCCATTTCGTCTCAGTAGTTGAGGAGAAATACAAAACAGGTAAGATTTGACGATTGTTCCTGTTATTCGGGCAACCTAATTTTCACCAGCCCTTCCTATTCTCTCTAATGTGACCCCATTGCAGATTGGTTCTTTATCTTGAAAAAAGTGCAATCTCTGGGAATAAACTCTCAGGCAGAAAGCTCTATGCTGTCGTCGGCACAAGATTGTTTTGATGCCGAATTCACGAAAAGTCTCTGAAGAGAAGACATTTAAGGAAAAGACAATGAAGAAAATTACAGCACTATTCTCAGCAATGTTGCTCTGTGGCTACATGGTCGGATGTGGTGGCGGAACCGAAGATGGCCCAGCAACGAGTACAGATACTCCTGACATTCCTGCCATTGGTGGTGAAGAAGCACCAGCAGAAGGCGGCGAAGAAGCAGCAGCACCAGCAGAAGGTGGCGAAGAAGCCGCACCAGCTGAAGAAGCCGCACCAGCTGAAGAAGCTGCTCCTGAAGCAGGAAGCAGCGAAAGCTAAAGCCGTTTTCCGCGATTTTGCGGATCATGGAGTCTCAAAACGTAAGCCATCGAGCTTGCCTGCGAGAAGAAAGACAAAAAGCCCGTAAGGTTCAAACCTTTCGGGCTTTTTCATTTACAGGGTAGGCTTTTCGCCTATTCACGACGGTGACTCCACAATTCACTTGTGCAGCATGCATTTTGTCTTATCGATCAGCCAATGTTGATGTCATTGAGCGGTTTGAATCAATGAACAAAGAACTCTGTCACCGTTCTCGACGTAGTTTATTCCGTCAGCCGGTTTGCTGCCACGAAATCTTCGAGTTCCTCTGCATTGAAAACACCGGTCGTTGCACCGGAATGCTGGACGCAACTTGCACCCATTGCGCTTCCATAATTCAGGCACTGAAGCGGAGTTGCTCCCGTGAGGAGGCCATAGACGAATCCAGAGACAAATGCGTCTCCGCCACCAGTGCCGTCGACTTGTTCAACATCATAAGAGGGTAATTGGATGGCTTTGAAGTTTTGGTCCATCATTAGGGAACCTTCTGAACCTGAGGTAATGACGACGGATTTTGCTCCCTGATTTAAGAAGTATTCGGCTTGATGAACGGGGTCGCTTTCGCCGGTGAGTAGCCTCGATTCATCACAATTCGGCAGAAAAATGTCCGTTTCAGGCAGTGCCTGTTTCAGCATTTCTTTGCATGCAGAGACGTCGTCGAGTACGACATCGAGCATGGTCATGACATTGTGTTCATGTGCGCGTTCGAACATCTTCTGGACGTTCACGCCAGAGAGTTCAGAGTTCAATCCAAAGCCTCCAATGTAAACGAGCTTGGCATCTTTCAAAAGTTCATCAGAAACCTCATTGCCTGTCAGTTCTGTATTGGCTCCGACAGCGTGAATGAATCGACGGTCTTCTCCTTGCACATTCACGACCATCGTTGCTGAAGTTTGTGCCGCTGTAGAGACATGAACGTGTTGACAACAGACGTGGTTTGCTTCGAGTTGCTGTTGCACAAATCGTCCGAAGGGGTCGTCACCAACACATCCGACAAGTGTAACACCGACATTGAGTTTCGCGAGATCGGTGCTGACATTTGCGGCGCAACCACCAATCGAGAGATCGAGTCGCGGAGTCGTGATCAATCCCCCTGGAGCAGGGAATTTTCGAATCGGGGCACAAACATGGTCGGCAACAATCAGCCCGACACAAATGACATCGCATTCGCGAACGGCAGCATTCATCTTTGATCCTCAGAAGCATACGACATAAATTTGTCGTTAATGTACCGAGGTCGTTTCCGATTCAGCAACCGCTGGAGCCGACCGAGCGGATGATAGAGCCTGATCACGGTGCCGTTTTCTCGCTTCACGCCGGGCTTGAACTCGCTCCGA
>JAJDEL010000138.1 GCA_029259835.1 Planctomicrobium sp.
AGGTTTTGGGGGTCGTAGGTCGTTGGGAAGAAATGAGTTCTTAAGCGATACATTGTAATACTCTGAGTATCCGTTTCGCCAATTTCGCTCAAACACTTGCATGAAAGCCATCAACTCATTCACCATACTGAAAGAAATCTTTTCCTGAGAGGTGTTCGTTGATGTTATCGTCGGTTGGTAGGTTTTGTTTGGGGTTGTTCACTTTTGTGGTAATTCTTTCTTCATCTTCCCTTGAGGCGGAGGAGTCTCCTTCGGCTGCTGCGCTTGCGAAGGAGTATGAATCCAGAATCTTCTCGCTTCTTCAGCGTTATTGCTTTGATTGTCATTCCGGGGATCTCATTGAAGCAGATCTTGATCTGTCTCTCTTCAAGACAACCGTTGAAATTCAGCAAAACACGAAATCTTGGGTCGGCATTCGTAGACTACTTGAGAGTCGCGAGATGCCTCCGAAGGACTCTGCTCAACCGACCGAAGCTGAGCGAGTCATGCTACAAAAGTGGGTTCGAAGCTTTTTATTAAACGAAGCGACAGCGCAAGCAGGTGACCCCGGTCCTGTGTCTCTGCGACGATTGAGCAACGCCGAGTACACCTATACGATTCGCGACCTGACGGCTGTCGATTCGCTCGATCCGGCGAACGAATTCCCTGTGGATGGTGCCGCCGGAGAAGGATTTACGAATGTCGGCAGCGGTCAAGGGATGTCGCCGGCGCTGGTGCAGAAGTACCTGGAGGCTGGCAAAAAAATCGCCGACCACGCGGTGCTGACGCCGAATGGAATTCGCTTCTCACCGCATACAACATCGCGCGATCATGTCGATGCGTTATTGACGAGCATCCGAGAATTCTACGGTCGATACACAGTGAGCGGTGGCGGAGTGACCGTTAATCTGGATGGTCGGCCTTTCAAAACGAACCAAGATGGACGACTTCCGGTTGAGGCATACCTGAAAGCCACACTCGCTGAACGAACAGCGATTCAGCGTGGAACGAAATCGCTCGACGCTGTCGCTGCCGAGCGAGGACTCAGCCCGAAGTACCTTCGTACGTTGTGGGATGTTCTCACGAACGAAGATCGTGAGCAATCATTACTATTGGATGATTTTCGCCGTCAATGGAAAGAGAGCAATGAAGCCGGCTTGGCGAAACTTGTCGCGAAGATCGAAGGCTGGCAGGGACCACTCTGGAAGTTCAATCCGATTGGGCAAATTGGTAAAGATGGTGGTCCGGGAGCCTGGATGGAGCCGGTGTCGCCGCTCACCACGCGGCAAGAACTTCGATTGAAGTTGCCGGACTCTCCAGCCGGAACAGACGTTGACCTATTTCTTGCTGCGAGTGATTTAGGCGATGGAAATGAGTATGACTTCGTCGTCTGGCAGCAACCACGTTTTGAGTTTCCGGCGGATGAGTCCGGCTTTGTGCCACCACCGATTCTCTTGCGTGACTTGCAATCGATCACGCAAAACATCGAAGAACTGATTCTTACCGAAACACCGCGTACCGAGAAGTATCTCGCAGCCGTGGCGAGATCGTGGATTGAATCTAAGTCGCTGCAGCACCCAGACATCAAACGTGATCTCAACCCTGAATTACTGGAGAGTTGGGCCAGTGTCATTGGCCTGGGAAACCGGGCGAAGCGGAAAATCAAAGGTCTCTTCACTGCAAAACAGACGAAGCTTCACGGGTACGATGCCATCAACGGTTGGGGGAATGGCCTTGCATCGAGTCTGCTCACAAATCAATCTGAGGAAGTGATCACATTCCTGACACTGACGATCCCTTCCCGAAGTGTCGTTGTGCATCCTTCGCCAACAATTGAATCAATTGTCTCCTGGAGAAATCCTATTGAAGGCAACTTTCAGATCGAAGCACTTGTTGCCGATGCGGATGACAAATGCGGCAACGGAGCGGCCTGGCGACTAGAAACACTCACGGAAATTGGCAGGGCTGTATTGGCAACAGGCAACATCGAAAACGGTGGGCGTAAATCGATTCGACTGGAAGCACCTCTCGGAATCACAACTGGCGATGTCGTCTCACTCATCGTCAACGCTCGCGATGGTAGCCACGTTTGCGACACAACTCACATCGAGCTCAAACTCTCCGAAATCGATGGTAAAAAACGTGTGTGGAATCTCGCAAGTGATGTTGTTGACGAAATTCACAAAGGGAATCCACTCCCTGATTCCTACGGCAACAAAGAAACATGGCACTTTTGTGCTTCCACAAATCAAACGCCAAGTGAGTCGCTGATTCCGCTCGGCTCAGCCCTTGCTAATTGGCGAGCAAAGCTTGTCGAGACAAAAAACTTGGATGAGACTGAGGTACTGGCGAAAGCCGTGCAAAGAGTCTGCGCTACCGATCGGAACTCAGACCTCGAAGAGCCAGACAAGAAACTCCGAGAACGGTTACTCAACTGGAAAGGACCACTTCGCTGGACGACAGTCAGTGGATCAGCGAAGCCAGCAAAAGACTCTGCCTTCGGCCTTGCTCCAACCAAATTTGGAAAACATCCGAACGGTTCATCGATTGAGCCAGCAGACATTTGCGTTCAGGCACCTGACGTTTTGAAAGCCCATCTGCCTGGCAGGCTTGTTTCCGGAGCTGAATTTGTTGTGAGTGGAGTGTTGCACCAGGCGACAGGCAAAAACGGAACCGTACAACTGCAAGCGGCAACGTCTTTTCCAGATGTGTCATCAATATCAAGTGGAACTCCGATTCTGGTCGGCAACGATGAAAACACAAATCAATCGACTGAAGCGGCGGTCGCAGAGTTTCGGGATCTCTTCCCAACAGCGTTGTGTTACTCAAAAATCGTACCGGTCGACGAAGTGGTCACGCTCACGCTTTATCATCGCGAAGACAACCACTTGCAGCGTCTGATGCTGAATGAACAACAGTCAGCAGAACTCGACCGGCTGTGGGATGAATTGTTCTTCGTCGCTCAAGAACCGATCGCGCTGACTGTTGCGTTCGAACAAATTTCCGAATTTGCTACGCAAGATCGTCCTGATCTTGTCACCGCATTTACTCCCATGAAGAAGCCAATCAATGATCGTGCGGATCTGTTCCGCAAACGTTTGGTCGCGACTGAACCAATTCATCTCGACGCAGTTCTGGAAATCGCCAACGAAGCGTGGCGGCGTCCATTGGTCGAAACAGAGCGACAAGAATTGCGAAACCTCTACCAGCAACTCCGAGAAAATGAACTCGCCCACGACGAAGCGATTCGTCTTGTGCTTGCTCGAGTCTTCACCTCACCATCGTTTCTTTACAAACTCGAACAGCCTGCTGCCGGAGAGAAATCAGCGCCGGTCGATGATCTCGAACTTGCCACGCGGCTGAGTTACTTTTTGTGGTCGTCCCAACCTGATGAAGAACTGCGACAGATCGCAGAATCTGGTCAATTGACCGATGCCGCAATGTTGCAGGAACAGACGGGCCGAATGTTGAATGGTCCGCGCACGCGACGCATGGCGATTCAGTTTGCGTGTCAGTGGCTGCACTTGCGTGACTTCGACAAGAACGACGACAAGAACGAAAAGCTCTATCCAGAATTCGCAGAGTTGCGAGGAGAAATGTACGAGGAAACGGTTCGCTTCTTCGAAGAGATGTTCCGCAACGACGGGTCGATTCTCGATATCCTCAACGCCGATCACACGTACCTGAACGCAGCCCTTGCAAAACACTACGGCATCGGAGGAGTGGAGTCGACATGGCAGCGCGTCGAAGGAATGCAGAAACAGGGACGCGGTGGCGTGTTAGGAATGGCAACATATCTGGCAAGTCAATCAGGTGCTTCGCGGACAAGCCCGATCTTACGCGGCAACTGGATTTACGAAACGATGCTCGGTGAACGGTTGCCGCGACCGCCTGCGAATGTTCCCATTCTCCCGGAAGCATTACCAAACGGATTGACAGCGCGACAACTCATCGAACTCCACAGTTCTGCTCCAGGATGTGCGAAATGTCATGTGAAGATCGACCACTACGGTTTTGTCCTGGAACAGTTTGATGCCATCGGTCGTAAGCGTCTACAGGCCGTCGATACAAAATCAACACTCCCCAATGGCGACCCCATCGAAGGACTCGATGGTCTTCGCGATTATTTGTTGCACGTCCGTCGCGACGATTTTGTACGACAATTCTGCCGAAAACTGTTAGGCTTTGCGCTCGGTCGAGAAATCCAGCTTTCAGACGAAATCCTGCTTTCCGAAATGCAACAACAACTCAAGGCGAACGACTACCGGTTTAGCATTGCCGTAAAAACGATTGTCCACAGCCAGCAATTCCAAAACATTCGACCAAGCAGCGGAGCAATTGCAGATGACTGATATCTTAGAACGACAACTCGACCCGAGCCGAATCGAAGTCGTCGACGAAGTCATCGCTGAAATTCTTCGCAAGAAAACACCCGCCCAGAAAGTTGAAATGGTCTTCGCCGCCAACCGGACCGCACGTATGCTCGTCCGTGGAGGTGTACTCCTTCGGCACCCAGATTGGGATGAAGAAGAAGTGAAGCGAGAAGTCAGTCGAAAGATGCTCAATGCAGCAGAATGACTTCTTGAAACATGTTGTTCAGACTTTGGAAGACCTCGACATCCCGTATGCGATTGTCGGTTCTTTCGCGAGTTCAGTACATGGAGAACCTCGATTTACTAATGACATTGATGTTGTCTTCGATTTGCAGGAGAGAACATTGACCGAGAATACATTTTAAGATTTGCGAATCAATTCAAGACTGTCGAAATTTGGGAAGCCATACTTGAGCGGCTGGAAGCAGACAACTAACCGAAAGTAAAGACGATGACAACACACAATTTTTCTCGACGTACAATGCTCCGTGGTCTTGGCGTGTCGATGGCTTTGCCGTGGCTGGAGTCGCTTCAGGTTTGGGGAGATGAACCTCGCCCGAAAACTGACGGCAGTCAGGCACCGACTCGGATGGCAGTTCTATTCTCTGGGTGTGGGTATCACAAACAAGAGTGGTGGGCGAAAGGGCAAGGCTCCGAGATGGAACTGGGCAAAGTCCTTCAACCACTCAATGATTTTCGAGATCGAATGACGTTCATTCGCGGGCTGTATAACGAACAAGCTCTCAAAGGGAACATTCACAGTTCGCAAACCGGAAATCTTTTATCCGGTGCTCCACTTGCTTCAGGTGGGACGATTCAAACCGGCACGAGTATGGATCAAGTTGTTGCGCAGCGCATCGGGCATCAGACGAAACTGCCGAGTCTGGTTCTGGGATGTGAAAAGGCGAATCCATCCGTACACAAAAATTACTCGATGCTCTACAGCTCGCACATTTCGTGGAGCAGTCCTTCCAGTCCGACGCCGCTCGAAGTTTACCCTGCTCTGGCTTTCGATCAGTTATTCACCGACAAAAATCAAAAAGGAGACAAAAGTGTTCTCGATGCCGTTTTGGCCGACGCCAGCGATCTTCGCCGGTCTGTGAGTCAACTTGACAAGCAGAAACTTGACGAGTACCTCAACTCCGTTCGCGAGGTCGAACAACGGATCGAAAGAGCAGGCAAGCGAGGAGAGTTGCAAGGCTATCGCCCGACTTTGACTAAACCAAATATCCCGCGCCCGCAGGACGGCTATCCACAAGACATCGTCGAACACATGAAGCTGATGAGCGATATCCTCGTCCTCGCTTTCCAAACCGACACGACACGGGTTTGCACTCTCAAACTGAACAACGACCACGGGACCCTGCGGTTCCCGCACCTGGGCGTCGACTACATGATCCACCACCTTCTTTCACACACCGACTCAGAAGACTGGCTCAAAGTGAATCAATTTTTTCTCGAACAAGTCGCCTACATCGCCCGCCGCATGGATGCGATTCAGGAAGGAGAACGAACGCTGCTCGACAACTCCATGCTCGTTCTCTGCTCCAGCATGCTCAACGGTCACCACGATGCGACGCAACTCCCGGTCGTCATGCTCGGAGGCGGTGGCGGACAAATCAAAGGGGGCCAAAACCTCGACTATCTAGGGCAAGAGAACCGACAAATGTGCCGGTTGTACCTCAGCATGATGAACAAAATGGGAGTGCGACTCGATAAATTCGGCGATGCGAAGGAACCGCTTATGGAGATTTAATACAGAATTCACGCACGAGACGAGATGCTGAGAATTCAATTCAGGTTTTAGGGCGACTCAATCGATGACTGAACAATCTGTCGTCTACATTCAATGTCCAGGCTGCGAGTGTGCAGTCTTCAAGTTGGACGCCACTCGATGTCCCAATTGCAGTCGCTGCGTCTTCTGCGGTCGCAAGCTCAAGACGGACGGCTCAATCTGTGATTGCGCGTCCTCTGTAGATCCTGACCCTTCTGACTGGTATCTTGCAAAACTCATTATTCCTGAAGATCAAGTTGCTCGCGAAACACGGCGAATGGAAATTCGCAAACAACTTGAAAACAGAAAGAGTCTTGCCGCTGTGTTTGTCCTCTTGCCAATGTTCGTGTCTGTTGAGATTGTGAGCCACATCTTCGACAAGTTCACATGGAGTTGGTTCGGTGCATATTTCATCTGCGTGCTCGTTGTGATTATGCCGCTCCTAGCCTTTATCCCGTGGGTCTTCCGGAGAATCGAAGACCACAGACTGCAATTGCAAGACGACCTGCTCAACGAATCGTGAGATTCTGGATAAGGATCGGTTCAACCGGATTCTAAGAACCCGTCCCGTGATAAATCCCCGATTTGATTCGGCCTGAATCAGCCGCTGAGCGCTTGCCCAATGGGATCTACTTTGGTGTTTTTCACCATTAGCCGTACGCGCTAGCGTCGGGGAAATTGCGAGAAAACGCGACTCTTGTAAAGCCCGAGGCAAGCTCAGAAGTTTACATAGTAGATGGCATTGGTCACTAGCCCCGATTCTAAGCGTGAACCGAAATCCAATCCGGGGCTAGCGCCCAAACGGCTGATCTCGATAAGCGATTTTGGGACAGTTCCTAAGTTGCCGTCTAGCGATCACGCGAGGCTTTTCTTCTGTTTGTTCTTGCGCCCCAGATACAAGAACGCACCTGCGATTGCAAAGAGAATCAGGCTGGAGGGTTCCGGAACGGCACTGGTCGTGGCATTGATCCACGGAACGAACGACGAAACGCGCGTGGAGCCGGAGAGGTCGCCGTAATCGGAATCGAGATCCCCGTCAATCGCTCCATTGAATGAATGGATGCCGACCAATTCAAATCCGAATCCAAAGTCGACGTAATATCCGCCACCGCTATCACCAGGTGCAATAAGACCTTCCAGATTGAGAGGGGCGCTGCTTCCAAATAGACTGTCACCTGCATCGAGTGGATTGTCGAAGTCGTCAATCAATTGATCAGCAAGCCCCACATCGACTGAATTTCCCAGAGCGTCAATCACATTCTCTGCAGCGCGCTTGGTTCCAGCACCAGAGGTATCTCCCGTAAGTCCTGTGCCTGTTCGCCCAAATCCAACGTGCGTTCCCACCATGCCGACTTCATTCGTCCCAGTATTGAGTACAGCAGCAGCCACGCCAACGACTTCTCCTACGAGACGCACCAGGGCGATGTCGTCTCCTTTTGCCAGACTGTCGATGAAATTCGTAGAGGTTGGAGCCGGGAAGATTGCGGCTCCATCGTCGTTTGTGCCGCCAAGCAGAAAATCAAATTGGCTGGCGGCAGTTCCATCGTCGACACAATGACCAGCCGTCAGAACCCAGCCACTTCCACCGAAATTTCCGATAAAGTTCCCGGAGCAGAGAAAGCCAGGCCAGGTGAGCCGCCCTGTCGCAGGAAATAACGCGGCACCAGCTGTGTAGAGAGCATCAGCTCGGTCGTGCCGAATCGTGCTGGTCGGTGCGATATCCACCGACGAGATGAGTTCTGCCTGCAAGCTTTGAGTGATCGAGAATACAGCGACTGTGAAGAGCAAAGCCTTCGAGACAGAATTGAAATTGCATCTCACCCAACTTGTAGGATGGTTCATACGATTCCTCACATGTTTCAAAATTCCCGGTTGCTGGGAATTTGCGATTGTGGGTCACTTTTGGAGTATGTGACTGCGAGGAACCTCCTTGTCCGAATATTTATCTCCCTAACGCTCTCCACACGCTAATAACACTGAAATGAGAATACAATAGATCGGCTATCGAAAGAGACTTTTGTACGTTCTGGCTCAAAGAAGGGATCACGAGATGAGCTTGGAATCCTTTGATTTCGGAATTGCGGTTCGAATAGAGCGACTCATCCTTTTCGTTGTGTTCTAAGTCTGGTAAAAAACGCGGCGACACGTTCTCAATAGTGCCTGCAATCATGAATCAGACAGCAAAACTCGCTCTTTCAGATGGAACCATCTACACCGGAACGCGATTCGGTGCGGAAGGGGAATACTTTGGTGAGGTGGTGTTTAATACCAGCCTAACTGGATATCAGGAGATTTTGACCGATCCATCCTACAACGGTCAGATCGTCACGATGACCTATCCGCTGATCGGGAACTATGGAATTAGCAAAGACGATGTCGAGAGTTCTCGGCTGGCTTTGCGTGGATTTGTGGTGAAGGAACTTTGCCGCAACCCCAGCAATTTCCGCTCGATTCAGTCACTCGACGATTATCTTCGCGAGAATAACGTCATCGGAATCGAAGGCATCGACACACGCTCGCTCGTTCGCCGCATCCGGACCGAAGGCGCGATGACCGGCGTTCTCTCGACCGTCGATCTTGAAGATGCTTCTCTCATCAAAAAGGCCCAACAAAGCCCAGACATCGTCGGTCAGGATCTCGTGAAAGATGTCATGCCGTCTGAAGTCTCTCAATGGGATCAGGGACTGCATGAAATTGTGCTTGACCCGGTGACTCCGAGAGTGCCTGCCGAAGAGGGAGGCAAGCCGTATCATGTTGTCGCGATTGATTACGGCATGAAGTGGAACATCCCCAGGCACCTCACGCAAATGGGTTGCCGGGTGACAATTGTCCCAGGCACAGCAACGGCGGAAGAGGTACTCGCATTGAATCCGGATGGGATATTTCTTTCAAACGGGCCTGGCGATCCGCGCCCGCTTGAATACGCCATCGGGACGATTCAAGAGTTGCTTGGCAAGAAGCCGATCTTCGGAATCTGTCTTGGTCACCAGTTACTTGGTCTGGCCCTGGGCGCGGAGATCTTCAAATTGAAATTCGGTCACCGCGGCGCGAATCAACCAGTGTTGAACAAAGAGACTGGTCGCGTGGAGATTACTTCGCAAAATCACGGCTTCGCGCTGGATAGTGAATCGCTTCCAGAGAATGCGGAAGTGACACATATCAATCTCAACGACGAAACTGTCGAAGGGATTCGTCATTCGAAATATCAAGCCTTCGGAGTTCAGTATCACCCGGAAGCCTCTGCCGGTCCGCACGACAGTCATTATCTCTTCGGTGAATTCCTCAAGCTAATGGCGAATTAGAGACTGTTGAAAATCATTTCGCCGCACACTTGAAGAGTGCGGCAAAGCAACAATAAATCATTACGATCACAAACGTACTTTTGGACTCAAGCACATGGCACTCGAAAAATCACTGATTCTGTTAAAGCCTGACGCCGTGCAACGACGGCTCTGTGGACAGCTCATCACTCGGCTCGAAGACAAAGGTCTGAAACTCGTCGCGATGAAAATGTTGCAAGTGACGAAAGAACTCGCCGCGCAGCATTACGAAGAACACGTTGAGAAACCTTTCTATCCACTTCTGGAAGAATTCATCACATCCGGTCCGGTCATTGCAATCGTCGTCGAAGGCCCAGAAGCGGTCAGCGTCGTACGCGGCATGATGGGCCAGACGAATGGTCGAGAGTCCGCTCCCGGAACCATTCGTGGTGACTTTGGACTCTCCCGACAGGTGAATCTCATGCACGGCAGCGACAGCCTCGAAGCCGCCGAACGCGAAATGGGAATCTACTTTAAGCCAGAAGATATTCTTTCTTACAAGTCTTCACTCGACGAATGGGTCTGTGCGAGCGACGAACTTTAGGTCAGCTTTCTCCTTGAATTTAAAACAAAAAGAGCCTCGGAATCTCCGAGGCTCTTTTTTGATATCTGATCATATGGATTTAAGCTGCGGTAGACGCTTCAAGTTCTTCTAGCGAGAGGCGGGTCGTGATTTTCACTTTCAAGTGGCGTTCCCCACGAGCGTTGTAGAAGTAGACGGTATTCTGATCCGCGGCCCAAATTGCGGCGAGGCGGAGACTTCTAGGGCCTCGCAAGTTGTATTCAATTGCACAAACTCTTTCTTTTGAACGCAGGGAATTGCAGTGAGTTTGAAACTGCTCTGCCAGAAGATTCTCAGACTCACAAAGGGTCTGGTGTACGAAGCTGTGGAGTTCATCGAAAGATTCAACGGCACGATCGATTTCCTGCATAATCCTCGCCTGTATTATTGAGCACTTATGTGTGCCCGCGGGTAAGGATATCTCTTTCCTCACAGGTTGATCCCGCGAGGCAGAATGCGACACCGTTCTCCGAGGGTGATATAACAACTCTGTCCGGCATAGGTCATCGGCTCTTCCCCCTCTGCGGCTTCGGATTCGCTTCGCTCTCTGGACTATTCGGTGTCTCAAGAATGACTGAACTGATCGTCACAGGTGGATCGCCTACGGTAATTCGTCTCTGTCCTCAGAATTCTATTTCAGACGAGATCACTCAATCGGGACAGATTGTGACGAAAATTCTGGACGTTGCAGCAATGTCACGGTTTGATTCACGCTGTTTTTGAGGAACAGCAAGCAGAATCGACCGTTACAGGTGACAATTGGATCAGTAGAAATGTGAGTTTCAGGCAACATAGGCGACCTGTTCCGTAAACATGTCGTAGTGTTGCATCATGGATCGTTGTTTAAGCAGCGATCTTGAATTATTTCGTGAGATTTGGAAGAGAAATATGACTCCAGGTTCCATCATCCTCGTTGTTGCTGTCAGCATTTTTACTGTTGCCGCAATGGTTTGGGATGTTCGATTTAAAAAGATTCCAAACAAACTGACTATCCCGATGTTTTTCGCGGGGTGGGTTTTTCAGATTGCAATGTCTGTAATGTATGGCTGGGAACATCTCGGTTCGGCTGCGTTAGGATTTCTGGTTGGCTTCGGCGTTTTGTTTGTGCTTTGGTTCATCGGTGGCGGTGGCGGTGGGGATGTCAAACTGATGGGCGCGTTAAGTGTCTGGCTCGGTTTTCGACTCACGCTTTGGGTGATGCTCGTGAGCACTATCATTGTTTTAGCTGTAACAATCTTTGTCATGCTCTGGAGCCTGAGTTCCAAAGGACTTAAGCGAACGAAAAAGCAATACCTTGGAACTGGAAAGACCACTTCCGGGAAGAAGCCCGTTCGAGAAACTACAGACGACAAGTTGAAGCGACGAGTGATGACCTATGCCGGACCGGTCGGCTTGGCAACATGGCTCGTACTGGCCTGGACCTATCCACAGTTCACTCCAGACGCCGGTGCCGATGAAGTGTCACCACCAGAGGCGGTGACACAACCTGTCGAGGGTGAGAAATAATGCGTCGCATGGAACATCAATTGGTTCGCACGCAGCCTCAGCGGAAAGGTTTCGTCAGTCTCGAAGTGATTCTTGTACTGCCGATGTTCATGCTGTTGTTGTTGGGACTGTGCGAGTTCTCGTTATTAATGTCTGCCCGCGGAACGGTCGTTGATGCCGCTCGTGCAGGCGCCAGATACGCAACTTTACATGGTGTAAATAATGAAGAGGTCGGCGACGAAGTTCGACGTTCATTAAGTGGTCCACTCGGAAAATATGCCAGAGTCGATTCACGAATTGGCGAGTATTCCGGAGACGAGGTTCTAGTGCGGGTACGTGTGCCAATGGCTGCTGCCTCTCCCGATTTGTTGTGGCCTGTTGGTTACAGCATTCGGAACCGAGAACTCGTCGCCGAAGCAAGAATGCTCAAAGAGTAAATAGTAAACAGACAAAAATCATTCCATTTGGAAATCTGAATAGCGGAGAATGACCAGTGAAACGTTTGTCACCAGCCTTGTTAACAATGGTAATGCTCGGAGTCGTCGGACTCTTGGTTGCGATGTACTTTGCCAAAAGCATGTTCGCGACAGAGGAACCTGTGGATCCAGATCCGATTCGAAACATTCCGATGGCACTCACAGATTTGCCCACCGGGACAAAGATTACGGCAGAACACATCGGGACCGGTCGCGCTCGAAGTTCGACTGTGACGCCAGACACGGTGATTTCCGAACGGATTCTGGTAGGCCGAATTGTGAAAGAACCGATTTCGGCAGCCAAGCCGATTTCTTCGTCATCGCTTTATCCTCCTAACGAAGGTCCGCCACTTGATCTCGCCGCTGGAACGCGAGCTGTCACTGTGAACTTTAGCGGATCATCTTCAGGAACGATTCGCCTTCTCAAAGCTGGTCAGTACGTTGATGTCTTGTTCACTCCCAGTGAACTGCCGGATTTCGATGAATCTGGCGGACTGATCCTGACACTCTTCAGAGGCGTCAAAATTATCGCCCTCAACGGTGTGACTATGGGCGGGGCCGTCGGAACTCGTGGCGGAGAGCGTGTGACACTTGAACTGACACCAGAACAAGCAAACATCCTGCTGCTTGCCAAGAGTAAAGGTGACCTTGATTTGACATACACCGGAGAAGGCAAAGGAGACGGAGTCGTCGGTGTCGACAATGAAAACCGCGCGACGCTCAATCAAATCCTCGGCTTAACACCACCTGCCGATCCTGAAAAAGAAACCGCTTTCACGACAGAAGTTTACCCCGGCAGCAGCCGTCAGGTTCAATCGTTCGTTGATGGAAAAATGACAGACCGCTTTTTCATCGAACGGCAAGATTACAACATGGATAATAACCGCCGAGGGAGTTCACCATCGCGAGCACAAGGAGGTCCGAATTCAGGCACTCAGTCGAGACGACCGAGTGCAAACTCGAATCAGCAGCCATCGAATGGAAACTCCGCAAGCCCTGCCGAAGCAAGACAGCCGGAACCACAGCGAACATTTTGAAGCTCATGCTTTGATTCTCATTGAAATTGACAAATCTCGTCTTGAACAGCCATGCAGACCCGAAACCAACAATCTGATTCCCGTAGCAGACGCGGCAGCTTACTGCCTGCGATTGCGGTGGCGATATTGGTTGCCGGAGGGACGGTTGCACTCGTCATGGATCAACTCTGGCTCTCTCTCGCACAACGAGAACTCCAGACAGCCGCGAATGCCGCGGCGCTGGCGGCTGGTCAAGAAATGGCGGACGAAGAATTACTGAAACTCGAATTCGATTCGTCCGTTCGAGCAGCTGCCATTCGTGAAGTCGCCTACGACGTCGCGACATCAAACCCGGCTGCCGGAAAAAAAGTCGCCGTCAATACCGAGCCTCATCAAGATGTTCGCTTTGGTCGCCCAGTCATGGACTCTTTAACTGGGCAAGTCACATTCATTGAAACTGACCATTCTCCTTCTTCCGTGATCGTGAACGCCCACTGCAATCGCCAGAATGGGAATGCAGTCTCGTTATTTATGCCCTACCTGACTGGGCAACAGACCGGAAATGTCTCGGCCTTTGCGGAAGCTTCAGTGAGTAATCAAATCGCCGCCGTGAGGCCTTTGGAACACTCAAACGTTCCTGCCTGGCCGATTGCAATTCTCGAATCCGATGGCGGTGATAACGACGACTGGTCGACAACTGTTGAGCTACGAGAAGGCTCCGACGATTTGAGTTGGAACCACAAGCAGAAACGACTGTCGAACACTTCGGACGGAATACCGGAAATGACTTTGCGGACTGGAACAAGAGATGTTGCTGGAAACGTTTGCATTGCAGATCTTGGATCAGACCTACATGACTACAGACTGAGCAAGCAGTTTCGAAATGGCTGGTCCTGGGAGAACCTTCAGGAATTCGGCAGCGAATTGAGCTTTGAGCAAGGTGCGTTAGAACTCAAAAGTTCTGCCGATTTCTTTGGGATGCCATATGAAGAACTCAAAAAGCAAATCGGTCAAACCCGGATCGTAATGCTTTATCTACGACTCGACGCATTTGACCCTGTCGAAGCTCACAAAATTACAGCGACGCGTTTCGTTGCTGTTCGGCTCTTAGAAGTGAGATCCACTGGTGACGAAATTGAATTGGTCGTTCAACCTACCGTCGTTACAACACGAACCGCAGTTCTTGGCGAATCTCAATCAGAGACACCGAAAAATCCGTACATTTATCGACTGGCATTAACGCAGTAAATGAAAACTCACCGACTTGGTGCGTAGAGAGGAAGAAGAGATGGTTGCCGTTGCAGAACAGTCACCCAGACAATCAGTCAACGAATCGCACAGTTTTCAGGAACTGAAAACGCAGTTGCACCGACAGATCGTGAACTCCATCGATATGTCAAAAGCTGGAGAATTGGGAGAAGCCGAATTCAAGAGCCAATTGCAGGCGCTCGCGAATCACCTTTGCTCTCGTCCAGAGATTGCCCTGACTGGCGAAGAACAGCAGCGGATGGTCCGTGAAGTCATGGATGAAATCTATGGCTTCGGTCCGCTCCAGGTGCTGATGGATGATCCAGAAGTGAGTGACGTGTTGGTCAACGGTGCTGATTCGGTCTTCATCGAGCGAAACGGATTGCTCGAACGAACCGACATCCAATTTGCCAGCGATGATCACTTGCTTCACTTTATCCAACGTCTCGTCGGACAAGCTGGACGTCGAATCGACGAAGTCTCGCCGATGGTCGATGCGAAACTCGCCGATGGCTCACGTTTACACGCGGTCATCCCACCGTTGGCATTGCGTGGTCCGACGCTCTCCATTCGTCGTTTCAAAACACAGATTGTGCGTATTGAAGACATGATCGACATGGGAACTCTGGCACCGGAGATGTCTGAGTTTCTCATCACGGCCGTCAAAGCTCGTGCGAACATCCTCTTCTCCGGCGGAACAGGTGCCGGGAAAACGACAATGCTCAACAACATGAGCCGATTCATTCCCGCATCACAACGAGTCATTACGATTGAGGAAACTGCGGAATTGCAACTTCAACAGGCAGACGTTGTCGGCCTGGAAACTCGACTTCCGAATATTGAAGGCAAAGGGACAGTCACACCTCGAGACCTGTTGAGAAACTCCCTACGAATGCGTCCAGACCGAATCATCGTCGGGGAAGCACGTGGGGGCGAAGTTCTCGACATGCTTCAGGCAATGAATACCGGTCACGATGGGTCGATGAGTACCGTTCACGCAAACGATACGCGAGATGCTCTTGCAAGACTTGAATTAATGATCGCTCTTTCTGGTGCGGAACTTCCGACAAAGGTGACGCGACAATACATCGCATCGGCAATTCAGTTGTTCGTCCACATCGCCCGACTGAGCAGCGGGGAAAGAAAGGTGATGCGTGTTTCTGAACTTTCCGGAGTGAAAGACGGAGAGTTTGAAGTGAATGATATTTTCGTCTATCGCATGGCAGGGAAACATCCTTCGGGACGCATCGTCGGTTCATTTTACGCAACCGGATATGAACCAAAAGTCATTCGCAAAATGGCTGCCGCAGGCTACGAAGTCAATCAATCAATGTTCGCCGCTCGTGAACTCAAATCAGGGCAACCCGATGAAGCGGTCAGCGACGAAACAAACTGATATTAATACTCACTGAGACACACAGACAAAACCTGTTCACCCAACGTCGCCAGAGAATATTCCCATGGCATCAACAACTCTTCATGCACAACCTGAATTCGCTGGTATTCTTCGTGATGAAGAAAAATTTGCTACCGAAAATGACCGTTCCTTCGGCAATCAGCTGAACAGTTGGTTCGACGATCTGATGTTACAGTCAGGATTGGGAACTTCACCAGGTATGATCCTGGCACTCTCGCTCTGCACTGCCTTTTCGCTTG
>JAJDEL010000139.1 GCA_029259835.1 Planctomicrobium sp.
TTTTCAGACTGCGGCAGTCGAGACGAACTGCATCGCTGATCAGGGAAACATCGTCTTCCCGAAACTTGACGAGTGCTTTTTCAACTGGAGCTGAAACAATACGAATTCGTTGCTGATCAAACGCTGCGGTTTTCTGGTCAAAGTTTCCGGTCAATTTTCCGGAAAAAACAAGCCGCGTGTACCGCCACTTTTGATCTTCTTTCGATTGAATCGGCTGGTTCGCTTGGGTTGAGTTCGTTGGGGTCAGCTTTAACTTGTTTCCGAGAGACCAGGCATGAATTTCTCCGGGACCGACTCCGACAAAACTCCCCGTCGTTTGATTCACTGTGAATTCTGCAAGTTGACCCCGATTGACCGAAACAAGTTTCGTCCCTTCGAATTCTACGGACTCGACTTCGACACCATAACGGGCGCGAATCGTTCTCACGTCGACCTTTTGACGAGAATCAGGCTTCTCGGAAAGTGAGATTCGATGAGTCAATTGAATGTTTAAGTCGTCGCAAGTCATTCGGGAGCGATTCTCTTCGTGTCCTTTAAGAGAACACGTGACCGCTTCCAGAAAGTTAGCCTGTTGTCCGTCAAAGATCATCCGTTCCTGCCAGACAACTTCTAATGTTGCCGGGTGGTCCAGTTCTTTGCCATTCAAATCTTTCGTGACAGGCAATTGAAACTTTCCTGGTCCGAGGATTGCAACTTGGTTTTTTGTGCGATCAAAGGTCAGGTTGGCTCCCAGAATGATCGTCGCTCCAAAATTCATTTCCGCTGGAGTCGTCACATCACCAAATTTATCAACAACACCGAGCAGTGTAACTCGATGATCATCGGGACCGTTGCTTTCAGCGACGACTCGTGTTCCTTTCAAAACTATCGGAGAATCTCCTCCGAGCTTCTGTAAGGATTTACTTGGTGCCGGTTGGTGTTTGATAGTGACATTTCCGTGACCATCGATTTTCTTCATCGCAATCTTACCAGTGCCGGCATCGTGAATGAGATCGACTTGAATTTGATCGGTCGAAATCCGAATCGGCGGACGCGTTCGAGTTTTACTGCTGTTACCCTTCGAGAATTTGGCACCGACGATCGAGCCTTCACGTTCAATTATCGCAGGAACAATTCCATTGCTTAGAAAAACATGAATTTTGTCCGCCTTTTCGATGATCAGATCCTTAGAAACCATCGCGACTTTCCCGATCGCTTCGGCTTGATGGATGGGGAGTTCATTCCTCAAAATTTGCTCAAAGTTTTCTTGCTCAAAGTTTTCAAACTGTTGTGCTTTATCAAGATTGATCCACAAGCGCAGCTGCTCCCCCGCAATACCCATCTCATACGAACGGGCTTCGGAACCGTTTTCAACCGCGGGAATAACAACTTGGGCGTTCTTGAGAAGTTCAACAATATGCAGCGGTCCTGTCCCATCAGGGAAGGCATTCACTTTCCCTTCCCACGACGCCTGAGCGTGCGAGTCTCCAAACTTTTCGTGTGTTGCATAAATTTTCCCAGGACCACGGCATTCCAGCCGTTCGAGGCGGCGATCTTCCGTGTGGGCAACGACCACATTCGGACAGGCAAACGTTGTCTCGCCTCGCCTTGCAAGAACTTCTACCGGATCAAGGAACGTTGCCGTGCGGCGGAGTACGTCGTAGGTGAGGTCTTGCATCGTGGCGACCAGGTCGTGCTGATCTGACTGCACCTTCACTTGCGAAGTTCTACTTCCGAACTCTCCGGTCGAACCGAGTGCTCTGACCTGACTTAACTCAAGGTCATCGAAAAGTTCTTCAGAGGGTTCAGTCGCAGCGGCAGTTGCTGTCGGTTGAAATTGAAGAGTGAGAAGTTCGCTTTCAAGTGTTTCCTTGAAAATGCGACTGCGTTTCGGATGGATGTGCGTGACCTGGACACGGTTGTTAAATGACGCTCGTTTCTGCAACACGTCGTATTCGAACGGTCCGTCACACGTCAGATGCGCTTCGTGTCGGATTCCTTTTTGAAAAAAGACCGTGTCCAATTTCACGTTCTTACGAAGCATCAGTGAAGAAACGCCTGCAACGCGGGGCATGTCTTTGCCAAGAGCCGCATCGTCGGATGACGTCAAAATGAATTCCAACTCATCGGCAGTTCCGGTCACTTCGGTTTTGTCATTCTCTGTCGGACCATACTGAAAACGGACTGGGTAATTACTATAGAGTTTCCCGCTATGTTCGGAAAAAATAAACTCTTTTCCGTCGATCACCAGTCCGTCTGGCCCGTCGATATGGACCACTCCTTCCAACTGTGCCCAAACGATTCGCCCTGGTTTCGAATCTTTGAGTTGCAACGCACGGTCGAAAAATTGATTCTCAAACTGAACGATCCCCTTCTCTGCGATCAATCGAAACGGTTTCTCATCCGGTCGGCGCGGGTCACTCCAGAGCACTGCGATCGGAGACATCTTCACCTGATTTCCGGTGCTTTCATCTCGCTCGACTTCACGTGTGTAAAACAACATTTCTTTCGATTGAAATGTTTTCAGTTCACCGGATTGAAGCCAGGGGACATCTGCAAAGAACTCGGCAGCTGTCTCCGCAAGCACAGGCGGTTGATACCCCGCGATTTGTGGAATGGCTTCGCTGGGCGGGACATGCTGCGCGACCGTAAATGGAACAACGAATGCTGTATAGAGAAAGTATGCTGACGAAAGAAATAGAACCGTTGCCAGCATCGTGAGGAAACGAATCAATGCGTCTCCTCCTTTGTCATCTCCGCCGTTGGATTTTCTGTCGGCAACCAGCCAATGACATCGGTGATGTCGATCAGTCCGACTGGTTTGAGATTTTCGCCGATCACTGGAATTTCGCTGATTTTGCGAGTCGACAAGATCTCCACAACGTCAGAGAAAATCGAATCGGAACTCACCGTCAGCGGAGAGGCAGTCATGACAGCCGCAACCGGTTCATCAAGAACAGAATCTTGTTTCGATTCAAGAAGTCGCGCCAAATCGCTATCGGTAAAGATTCCGGTCAGTTGTTCTTGTTCGTTGACCAGAAGAATGATACCTGACCGTCGACCCGGACGCGCGGATTTCGAAATGACATCCCGAACAGTTTCACGGTCGGACGCGATTCGAATTTCATCGAGGTGACGCATGAATTCTGCGACCGGTTTCAACTGTTGGCCCAGACTTCCTCCCGGATGAAATTGTGCAAAGTTCTGCGGCATGAACCCTTTGGACTCACTGACAACCAAAGCCAAAGCATCACCCAATGCCAACATTGCCGTTGTGCTTGTTGAGGGGGCTAGCCCCCAGCGACACGCTTCTCGCAATCGACCGATTTCGAGAACAATGTCAGAGCGAAATGCGAGACTGTTGTGCTGATTTGCTGTCACGCAGATCACTTGAATTCCAAATCGCTTCGCAGCTGGAATCACGTTCAGAATTTCTTCGGTCTCACCACTGTTTGAAAGTGTTAGTAATATATCATTTTCGTGAAGGCATCCTAAATCTCCATGCACGGCTTCTGCCGGATGAAGGAAGTGCGAACGCGTTCCTGTCGAGGACAACGTTGCCGTGATTTTTTTTCCAACGAGACCGGCTTTGCCCATCCCGCAGACGATAACGCTCCCGGTGCAGTTCTCAATCAACTTCACTGCTGCCAGAAAAGAAGCATCCAGATTTCGGGCAAGATTCAGCAAAGCCTCGGCCTCTTGACGCACGATTTCACGTCCAGTGCGGAGCTGTTCGAATTGTGAAAAAGGGAAGATCTGTTCAGCGGAAGAACTCACGGCGTGCATCCTGCGAGAGACGAATCCATTCAAATTGGGCAATCCATGCCCCGAACCCTGCATCATACTTCCGTTCTCGAAAACGGGTCAACGTGGGTTTCAGCAGCCCGGAACTTGTGAAAGATCGATCCCTGACGATTCCGTTAGACGCAAGCCTTATTAGGCTATGGGGTTACGAGCGATTACTGTTTCTCAAACTTGTAATCGAGTGTCGCCTCTTCGTCCGGAGCCACATTGATTTCCTGGTAGACATGCTGAATCTGCCCCAGCACACGGGATGGCTGCTGAAAATACTGCTTAAGGAAACTTAAAACATTCGGTTGCAACTGCTGCGAATCGTCACGAGGTTGATAGCGTGATTCGATGAGGACCGAATACTCCCCTGGCGTAAGCTTGCCGATTTGATAATTCCCATCAGCGTCTGCGAATGCAAATGCACCTTGAAGCGCTATTGCTGATGCGTTCAAGACATCTTGATCAACATCATTGGCACCAACTCGAAATCCATCTCCAGAGAGTTTTGAAATCCCCAGACGTTCTTTCGGAAGCACAAGAATTCTCGCACCTTTGTCTGGTCGAACATCACCAGACATTGAGACATACGTCAGTCTTCCGGAGATCGATGTTATCGCCAGATGAGGGTTGGCAATGCCTTTTTCGATGACTGGCTTGTGAATGATTTCCGGATGATTTTGATGATTTTTTAAACTCTCATCTGATGAATTAGAAATGTTCCCAGGCGCAGTCAGGCGACCAGTGAAAAAGGCCAACAAGACTGCAATTGCAACGATCAACCCTACAAACCGCGGATTGAATCGACTGCGATCCGCCACTCGCTCACTCTCAATAATCGGCACTGCCAAACCGAGATTCGCAAGTTCCTCAAGCTGTTCGTCTATCGGAACCGGTGTCTCTGGGAGGGCATCGGCTTCTGGAGCAGGCGGCTCGACTGGCTCAACCACAATGACGGGTTGATCAATTTCTGCGGCAAACTCCGGTTGTGATTGTTCCAAAGAGGGCTGTTCAACTTGGGCGAATTCCAGCTCAGCTGCATGTCCCTCTTCGTCCAGGCAAGCAAGTGCTCCCAATGCTTCACGTAATTCGGAATCTTCGAGGTTCAATTTTGGAGCGGGAAGAGGAGCGAGCGAGCCATCGAGTGCTGGGATACGGAGCGTGCGCCCACAAGACGGGCAATCGCTGAGAGTCCCTGCCTTCGCGCGCGAAATCCCCAAAAATTGCCGACAGTTCGGACATCGAAATTTGATTGGCACGGGAATCTCGCTTTGTTTACGTGAATTCTTTCCCGAAAAAACAGGGCTGTCAACATTCCGTCAATGAAGACCTCTCTATGAGACGATCATAACGATACGGACGGCTCTCCCCCATGGATGGGTGGCAGAATCTGCCGATTCATTGCCTTTGATGGTTTTATCGTGCCCGCGAAGAAGATTGACACCCTCTTCACAGCGTTATTCCACGAGGCGGAATGAAACATTGTCATCTGGTAGTGGTGTAATTTCTTATGCAAGACCTCAACACAAATCAAAAACCTGACTACGGCTACCGAATTCTGACAGCTCCATGGATTTGGGCTTGCGGGGCAACCTGGATTTTCTATTCGCAAATCCCGAACTTTCCAGTCGGTCAGGAACTTGCACTCCGCTATTTCTGCGGACACCCGTTAGAACGCGTGCTAATGGCACTCTTCTTTGTGGGATTCTCGATCATCTGCATCAAAGCGGTCTTGATGATCTTCGAGCTGAAAGCATTTCATCGTGTGCCGGATTTTGGAATTAAAGATGC
>JAJDEL010000140.1 GCA_029259835.1 Planctomicrobium sp.
TGATCTCTTTTGTTGTCATCAACATGCCCGCTGAGGGTGTGGACTACTTGAAAGAGATCAAGCCGATTCTGGAGCATAAGTGCTACCCGTGCCATGGTGCCTTAAAACAGCAGGGGGAATTACGTCTCGACACGGCAGTTGGACTCATCACTGGTGGAGAATCTGGTGAAGCGGTCGTCCCAGGGAAGCCGGGTGAAGGATTGCTAATTGACGTTTTAACAGGTGAAGCAGGCTTTCGGATGCCTCCGGAGAATGAAGGGGCTGCGTTGAGTGAAAAGGAAATCGCATTGATTCGGCAATGGATTACCGAAGGCGCAAACGCTCCTGAGAATGAAGAACCTCAAACCGATCCAAAGGCGTGGTGGTCGTATTTACCGATCACTCGACCGGAATTACCGACGGTGAATGATTTCGATTGGTGTCGAGATGACCTCGACAACTTTGTGGCAGCGGCGCGCGAAGCGAAAGGGCTTCCTCACGTCGCCGAGGCTTCAAAAGAAATCTGGCTGCGACGAGTTTATCTCGATCTCATTGGATTGCCGCCAACGCGAGCCGAGCAGAAGCAATTTCTCGCAGATACATCCGCAAAAGCATATGAAAGTGTCGTTGAGGACTTATTGAATCGCCCGCAATATGGGGAACGATGGGGGCGGCACTGGATGGATGTTTGGAGGTACAGCGACTGGTACGGCAGTCGAGGCATCAACGAAATTCGCTACAGCCAGCGACACATCTGGCGTTGGCGAGATTGGATTGTGAATTCTCTGAATGAGGATCAAGGCTACGATGAAATGCTGGTTAAGATGCTGTCAGCCGATGAGGATTCGGATGGAGCAAACGCTTCTTTGGCTGCGACCGGATACCTTGGTCGCAGTTGGTACAAATTCAATCGTGATGTCTGGTTGTTTGAAACCGTCGAACGGACCGGCGAAGCCTTTATGGGATTGACACTTCGCTGTTGCCGTTGCCACGATCATAAATTCGATCCTATCAGCCAGGAAGAATACTATCGCTTCCGGGCAATCTTCGAACCTCACAACGTGCGGACCGACCCAATCTCTGCACTCACTTCGACCGAGAAAGATGCCACGCTCGGGCAAGTTCTCAAGGATGGAATCGCACTCGTTTACGACAAGGATCTTGAGGTTCCGACGTATCGCTTTAATCGCGGCGACAGCCGATTCCCCGACGAAACAAAGCCGCTTCTGCCCGGCGTTCCAGCAGCCCTGGGAGTCGTGTCCGAAGGAAACATTCAGCCTGAAGAAGTGCATCTCGCGCCAGAGATGTGGTATCCGATGCTACGTCCTGGACTTCGTGAGACGTTGCTCAAGAAGTCAAATCAACTCGTCGCGACTGCTAAAAAAGAGGTTGAGACCAAACGAGCTGATGTGAAAGCTACCACGGACAAGTTACTCGCACTTCTTGATGCCGAAAACTCTAACGCAGAACCGGAATTGTTTCTTCACGAAAACTTCGATGCTGCCGCGCCTGACACTTGGAAGAAAGTCGGAGGCACGTGGACATATCAAGAGGGCAAATTGGTTCAATCCGCGGTCACAAGTTTTGCGACGATGGTGACCAAGAAAAATATCCCTGGTGATTTCAAACTTCATCTGAGGTATCGACCTTTGAGTCCCGGAACGTACCGCTCTATCGGTTTCAGCTTCGATTACCAGGATCAGGGAAATTCTCAAGACATCTACACCAGTACGGGAGACACTCGTCAGTCGGTTCAGGCATTCCATCGAGTTGGTGGAAAACAGGTCTATCCCAAAGAAGGAATCGTAAAAACAGAACTGAACGTCGGGGAGGAAGCTGTCCTTGATGTGACAGTCATCGGTTCCAGCCAGACGATTGTATTGAACGGCGAGCACAAGCTGACCTATGACATGCCGATCGATCGGAAAAAAGGAAAGCTCGCGCTTTGGGTTCATCAGGGAGCCGCCGAGTTTCTTGAACTGAAGATCACGAAACTCACTGAGTCACGAGAAACGCTTGAGGCTCAAAAGAGCAGTGTGGAGAGAGTATTGAGTTTGGCAGAAGCAGAATTACAGGCAACACAAAGTGACGGGCAATCTACGCAACATCGACTCGCTGCGGATGTTGCGAAATATCTTGGCACTGACGAACAAAAGGCAAAAGATCTAGCGAAAATAGCTTCGGCTGCTGAACTTTCTGCCGCAGTCTTTCGGGCAGAAGTCAACGTTCTCAAAGCAGGTGATGCAAAGGACAAACTCGCTGCGGCAACAAAAATTCTTGAGGCAGCACGAGAGGCAGAGAAGGCACCAACAGAGTCGTACAAGCCAGTCGGCGAGCAGTATCCGCAAACGAGCACAGGTCGCAGAACTGCACTCGCCAACTGGCTGACAAGTCCGCAAAATCCTCGCACCGCGCGAGTTGCCGCGAATCACATTTGGGGCCGGCATTTCGGGCAACCCATCGTCTCGTCGCCGGAGAATTTCGGCCTGAATGGACGCACGCCGACTCATCCGAAACTGTTGGATTGGTTGGCGTCGGAACTGATTGCGACCGACTGGAAAATGAAGCCGTTCCACAAACGGATTGTCCTCTCGGCAACGTATCGCATGGCGAGTGAACCGTACTTTGGAGACTCCCCAGAAGCTACCGCTGCTAAGGAATCCGCTCGCAAACTTGATTCAGAAAATATATTTCTCTGGAGAATGAATTCACGTCGCATGGAAGCTGAAGTTGTCCGAGACAGCGTATTGCAGACCGCATCTCGCCTCGATTTCACAATCGGAGGTCCAGAACTTTTGCAGACGACCGGCGAGAAAACGCTACGGCGATCTCTTTACTTCCGCAATACTCCGAACGAAAAGATGGAGATGCTCAGTGTCTTCGACATGGCAGACCCCAACGCGTGTTATCGTCGCAAAGAAAGCGTGATTCCAAATCAATCGCTAGCTCTGATGAATAGTGGACTGGCTCTAGACAGCGCGAGGGTGATTGCACAGCTACTCGCAAAAGAATCCGACTTCGTCACCGCCGCCTTCGAAACAGTTCTGGCTCGAACGCCTACAAATTCCGAAATTGCCAGATGCAATCAGTTCTTGAGTGAGCATGTGGAGTTGCTCAAAATTGCCCCCACGGAAAAGTTTCCCAAGGGAGGCACGGCGAAGCGTGCCGTTGCGACCGACCCGATCATACGAGCAAAAGAGAATCTTGTTCACGTTCTCTTTTTGCATAACGACTTTGTGACGATAAGATAACGAGTAACAGCCAATCGATTTATTCAATTGCGGTGAGACCAAGATGGAAAATAGAACATCAAAAATGATCTCAGGCCAGCAAAGCAACCGCCGGGAGTTTCTGACAGATACCGGATTGGGTTTTACTGGCTTGGCACTCGCAGCGATGTTGCAGCGTGACGGCGTGGGGGCGGAGCGATCACACATTCCGACTGGCATGTCACACTTTGCACCGAAAGCGAAGAGCGTGATTTGGTTCTTCATGAACGGTGGGACTAGCCACCTTGAATCGTTCGATCCGAAGCCTGCTTTAAACGAACATGCCGGCAAAACCATCGATGAATCTCCGTATGGCGAAGGCATTCTGAACTCTCCGCACTACCGGAAAAATGTTCGCGACTTCACAGGCAAGCCGCGCGCTCTCATGGCGAAGATCTATCCAATGCAAGTTGGATTCAGACCTTACGGAGAGAGTGGTATTGAAATTAGCGACTGGTGGCCGCATGTCGGAAATTGCGTGGACGACATCGCTGTCGTCCGTTCGATGTGGACCACCGACAACGACCATGGTGCTCAACTCCAGTTTCACACAGGTCGGCACATCCTCGACGGGTTCTATCCGTCAATCGGCTCCTGGGTTCATTACGGGCTTGGCACGCTCAACGAAAACCTTCCGCAGTTTGTTGTCATGGGACCGCCACCGGGGGATTGCTGCGGTGGTCCAGGTGCTCACAACGGCAGTTATCTCGGTCCGCAACATGCTGGCGTGCCAATGTCTCTAGACCCGAACAAACCGCTGGCATTCGGAACGCCGGGAGCGAACATTGGTTTGAAAGAACGTCGCGACCAACTCGATTTGCTAAAAGATTTGAATCAACTCACAACCGTTCAATACCCAGACGATCAGAAACTCGCTGCCAGAATCAAAGCGTACGAACTCGCCTTCCGCATGCAAATGTCCGTGCCGGATGTTGTGAACTTGTCGCAAGAAACTCAATCCACAAACGCTCTTTACGGTCTGGACGAAAAAGAGACTGAAGGGATGGGACGGCAAGCTTTAGCTGCTCGCCGACTCGTTGAACGCGGCGTTCGATTCGTGCAAATTTACGATGGTGGCGGCGGAGGCGGTGGTTGGGATGCTCACTCCAAGTTGAAATCCAACCACACGACAAACTGCAAACGAGTCGACAAACCGATTGCTGGCTTGCTGAGCGATCTCAGACAGCGCGGGCTTTTGGATGAAACTCTCGTCGTCTGGGCGACGGAATTCGGTCGAACGCCAGGTTCTGAAAAATCGGACGGGCGTGATCATCATCCTTACGGCTTTTCAGTCTGGATGGCAGGCGGCGGACTCAAAGGAGGCATCGCTCACGGAGCGACCGACGAAATCGGTTTCCACGCCGTAGAGAACCGACATTATGTCACCGACATCCACGCTACGATTCTGCATCAATTAGGTCTCGACCCACACAAGCTCGAAGTCCCCGGACAAAAACGCCTGGAAATCGACTACGGTCACCCGATTCACGACATCATTGCGTAACTGAAGCAAAGGCAAAGAAAAGTGAGGATTGAGGGATGTTGCTAGCGGATCTGAAGAACGTCAAATCAAGCTTGGTCCTCGCCGCTGTCTTTGGGGGACCGTTCCTCATCATTGTTGGTCTGATCTGCTTTGCGGTTTCGGTTGCAATGCTGACTCTCAATGTCGATGGTCGGGGTGCAGTTTTGAGTCTCTTGGGAGTCTCGCTCATCTCGTCGATTGCTGGCGGAGGGGTTTCAATCTGGGCAGCTCGAAGGTTACGTCTGGCAAGACTTCTGGCTACCCCAGAGTCGTTACTGATCAAAATGGAGCATGGTTTACTGACGGTAGCTGGTCAGAGTGTCGTCATCGACGAAACCTCAGCTGCTCGAATGAAAGCGATTTTGGGAAAGCCTGACTCTTCGATGGAGTCGAACTCAGCACCCTGGTTCGACTATGTACATCACGTGTATGGGATTCAATACGGTACAGATCCTTCAACGTCTGCACTGATTTATCTAGATGTTTTCCTTTCTTCTCCTGAAGTAAAAGAAGACTTGAGCACGAAGGCTCATACCCCCGATCGTGCTTTTACGGGGGCGCTTAAAATTAATGGCGTTCAGGTCACCGACCAGACATCACGACAGGAGTTTGCGGAACAGAATACACCAACGGTCGACCTCGACGACGACAGCTTCGATTATTCGATCACTCAGTCAGATTTCAAGATCAATTTCTTTCTGTCCTCTGCAGGCGGTTGCATCAACAGGCTACGAATCGTCCGTCCCTAAGCTGAAGGTGTATGGTGTGCCAATCCGTTGGCCTGAGTCAATCACAAATGCGCTCAAGGCAGTCTTAAGTAGTTTGTGGCTCCAAAGCCCATGGGGGCTGAGCCGTTTCCATTGTCGAACTTCCGGCTTTTTCCAGAACTGTGTTCCGTACACGCTCCGCGAGATGTGGCCAGAGAGTCGCTCTTCCAGGAAAGATACTCAGGACATTTTCAATACCGCACGGTTCAATCGAATGGTCTACGATTGTCGGAAGCGGAGCAGCGCCCGGCTCGATTTGGCCCATGTGCATTGCTTGCACGGTTGTCCCTGACCAATCGTGTCGCTCAAGGTTTTCAGAAAATCCGTTTGGAAAAATTTGTTCCAGTTGGCGTTCGATGATTTCAATTTCCTCTGGATCCACGTGAGTGTCACTAGCATTCGCAACAACCTCCCAGCGACCAGCGCCAAACACGGAAGTCTCTTTGTGTGGCAGGTGATTGAATCCACATCCGTCGACAAGGCAAAAAGGATCAGCGCTCAACCCGGGACGAATCGAACTCAAGTGGGTCTTTAAACAAACCAGTTGGTAATCAGGCTGGCTTCCCGCGATCTCCTGAAACAATGGAGAGAATGCCTCTGAACTGTAGGCACCAATCGCGAGAATCACCATCTTTGCCCGTATCTCTTCGTCTGCACCGACTCGAACTCCGTACACTTGCTGATCTTCGATTAACAATCCTGTCACGTACGTCCCTGGACGAATCTCAGCACCGGCGTCGTGGGCCATTGTTGCCAACTTACTGAGAAGCACATTTGGAAGAAACGACAGATCCGGCAGCCGCCGTGCCCAAGCGATTTTGTCACGGTCAATTTGCGGTAATTTCCAGTGAAGTTCACCGTCGAGGACATTTTGATGGGGAATGCCGACCTCGTCCCAGGCCTGTGTCCAGTCCTGCTCACTGGACTGATCTGAGAGACTGTAGTAAATCATCGTCCCCAAATCGGGTTCGATACATTCCGGGCAGAATTTCACCGTTTGTCGGAGCGATTTGTAACAGGACTGGGCGAGTTCAGGGTGAGTCTTAGCAAACCATGCTCCACTATGAAGCCAACCTTGATTGAGAGTCGATGCCGCATGTCCCAGTTTCGAAGATTCGATGACAGTGACTGGCATCCCTGATTTCGCAAGTAAAGCGGCAACCGAAAGACCGGCAAACCCACCTCCGACAATTACGATTCGTTCTGAACTGGATGAGAGCTGCGACATCTTAGCCTCCATTTAGCTTATCGAACCGAGAACGCGACCACATTGTGAAGAACTGAGATCACCTCGTTGATTCACGTTTTGAACAGCACCTTCATTCTACCCATTTCTGTTGGGCGAGCCAAACAGAATCATCGCGAAGACCGGAGAACTTCTTCCAGAGTTCTTAGAAGCAAGAAGCAGTTCGCCGTCGAAAGGCAGTAAACACTCCACAGTTCTCTCATTAAGAAGAAGTTTGAGTCGGTAAAATGCAAGATTGCTCAATCTGTGTTCAATGGAATAAATTTGCAAAAACAGTGAGACTCTGTTTCAATTTCTCTCCTCATCGATGACGCATCGCAAGTATCTGTTTGCCGATTCATGCTGCGAGTGGTTATGCTTCTTTTGTGAGAAGAAGTAGTGTAGTGAGTTGATCTTCATTCACTTCTCTTCACGACTTTAACACATGCTTTTTCCTATTGGACTTGTTGATGCCGGAGAATGCTTCATCACAGTCGTTGGCATATCCGCCGCCGTCGTATATTGATCCGCAATCGTTAATGCAGATCAAGTCGCTGGAATTGCGGGCGAAGTCAGTTGTCGAAGGTTTTTTTACTGGCCTGCACCGCAGTCCGTATCATGGGTTTTCTGTCGAGTTTACGGAATACCGCGAGTACAGTTCGGGTGACGATTTACGATATCTCGACTGGAAACTCTTCGCCCGCTCGGATCGGTACTACATTAAACGCTTTGAAGACGAAACAAACCTTCGCTGTCATATTCTTGTCGACAACAGCCGGTCGATGTCGTTCGGTTCTCTGGGATATACAAAGGAAGAGTACGCGAAAACACTCGCCGCCACGCTGACGTATTTTCTCGTCACACAGCGAGATGCCGTCGGACTGTTGCGATTCTCCGAAGGTGTCGACGACTTCATTCCTGCTCGATATCGGGTCGGACAGCTCCGACGAATCCTGGCGAGCCTGGAACAGACAGCCGAGGGGACATCATCGGGCATCATCTCTGCTCTTGAAGAAGCCGCAGAGCGAGTCCGGAAGCGAGGTCTCTTCGTTATTCTTTCGGACTTTCTGACAGACGTTGAAGAGTTGCAGTCCCGGTTAGGTTATTTGCGCGCAGGCGGAAACGAAGTCGCCGTCTTTCAAGTTCTCGATCCGGCGGAAATGAACTTCGACTTTGACGAACCGGCGATGTTTCTGGATGCGGAAACCGGACGCGAGGTTTACATCGATCCGCAAGCTGCGAGACCTGAGTACCAGAAGAAGCTGAACGAACATTTGGAGAACGTGGAACTGATCTGCCAGCAACTCGGAATCCATGTGTCGCGGTTACTGACCGACATGCCGTTGGAATCCGCACTCGTCGACTTCCTGCAAATGCGATTGCGCGTGACACAAACTCGCCGTCAATAATCGAAATCTGGATTCGTCATGGCATTTTTGACACCTTTGTATCTGCTCGCAGGGCTGGCAGTCGGACTGCCTGTACTGTTTCATCTGATTCGCAGAACTCCGAAAGGTCGGCAGGTTTTCAGCAGCTTGATGTTTTTGCAACCATCACCACCGAAAGTCACAAAACGGAGTCGCGTCGAGGACTGGCTGCTACTGTTGCTACGAGCTTTGGTCGTCTGTTTGTTAGCGGTTGCGTTCGCCCGACCATTCATGCGAACTCAAGACAAGCTCGAGGGTGCAGTGGAACCAGGTCGCCGAATCGTTATTCTCATTGATACTTCCGCCAGTATGCTGCGTGCCGAATTGTGGGACGAAGCCGTTTCGAGTGTCGAGGCAACTCTCGATTCGTTGAAACCTTCTGATGCTTTGAGCCTGCTCAGTTTCGACAGTGAAACAGAACAACAAATCAGTTTCACCGAGTGGATCGGTCTCGATCTTGAGTTGCGATCCAGAACCGTTCTGGAATTAGTGAAAAAGCTCAAACCAACTTCATCAGCAACCGAACTGGGGCAAGCGATGATCACAGCCGCTGACTTGCTGGAAGAACATGCGGACGAGCAAATCACCGGACGAAAATTGTTTGTCGTTTCCGATTTTCAATCAGGCAGTCATTGGGAAACTCTCAATGGCTACGAATGGCCGGAAGGCGTTGACGTTGAAATCCTGAATGTCGACGACAGCAACCGCCCGACGAACGCTTCTGTTCAGCTCGTCGGGAACGAATCGACGACTGACAATTCCATCCGACTGCGCGTGAATAATTCAGACAACGCAGAACAAGAACTGTTCGAGATCGCCTGGCTGGATGAGTTTTCAAAACCGGATGAGGTGACAGGTAGTCGGCAACATTCAGTGAAGGTTTACGTCCCCCCAGGACAGAGTAAAGTCATCCATGCACCGGAACGACCAACAACCGCAACCCCGCAGCGATTGGTCATTTCAGGTGATCAGCAAGACTTCGACAATACCTGTTTCATCGCACGACGCGAACCTTGGCAGGTCAACATCGCCTTCATTGGAGATGACGCTTCCGCCGGCCCAGATTCGCTGCGTTTCTTTCTCGATCCACTCTTCTCAGACACACCCAACCGGGAGATCACAATTCATGACTGGAAATCAGATGCGGTGAAAGCTCCAGTTGATGAGGAGGAACTGACGTTACTCGTCATCGGCGGAGTTCCAAGTGAGTCGCAATTGCAGAGGTCAAGAAGCTGGCTTGCTCAAGGCGGACGAATCCTGTTTGTAGCGACCGATCCAGAGCAAGCCGAAACTCTGTTCGATCTCCTGCAAGCCACTCCTGAACCAGTCCGGGAAGCGGAAGTCATTGATTATGCGATGCTGCGTTCTGTTGACTTTTCGCATCCTGTTTTTGAACCGTTTAATGATCCCAGGTTTGCAGATTTCTCGAAGCTCCGATTCTGGAAGCACCGAGAGTTCAATCTCAAATCACTTCCGGAACCCAAAGTGCTGGCGACGTTTGAAGAAGGGGCTCCAGCACTTTTTGAGTTGGCTGAGGAGAAAGGCCGCATTGTCGTCTTCGCGTCTGGGTGGAACCGCAGCGATAGCGACCTTGCTGTGTGGAGCAAGTTTGTCCCAATGATGAACGGTCTTCTGGAATACCTCGGAGAACAGCGAAGTTTCCGTCCGGTTTACATCGTGGGGAGTGAAATTATCCCAACCGAGTTTGGTTTTAGTGAAGAGAAAATTTTCGTGAAGAGTCCCACTGGCGAATTAGCAAGCTTTTCTGTCGAAGAGCCATACCAGTTAAGTGAAATCGGAATCTACACTTTGGCAACAAGCGAAGGGGAACATGCCAAAGCTGACAGTTTACGTTTCGCCGTCAATCTCCCGCCGGATGAATCAAAGACCGCTCCACTCTCGATGGATCTCCTCGCTGCAGCCGGTGTCCCAGTCGATTCGAAACTCAAGTCACTGGATGAAGCAGTAACCAACGCCTCCACGCAACGCCAACTTATGAACCGCGAACTCGAATCTAAGCAACAAATCTGGAAATGGCTCCTCGTCACCGCCCTGCTTTTCCTACTGTTGGAAACAACACTCGCCGGTTTTCGACAACGAAAAACGAACGTTGCAGTTTCAGCGAATTAGCGAGAAGCTATTCAGGTCGGTTCATTGATGAATGGCGAAAAATGCTTGCGTCACATGATTGCTTATTGATACGATGATTCTCCGCAAGCAACCCCACAACGATCCTTCCGGTGAGTCCTTCCATGCGACGACTCCTCATCCTGATTATTTCTCTGAGCCTTCATCCGATCACCGATTCTCTCTCGGCAGAGACGCCACCGGCTCAAGAAGAAGCCATCAAATCGCTGCAGGGAATCACTTCGAACTTACAAAAGAACCGAGACGGAACTGTCCGCTTCGTTCGGTTCAGCAAGTCGATTGTGACCGATGAACACGTCGCTCAAATTGCGGCATTCAAGCAACTCGACTATCTCGCTGTTGTTACACCGACCGTTGGCGATGAAGGATTGAAGGCAATTGCAGGTCTGGCGAATCTTGATACTCTTTTCTTGTCGGGTTCGAAGATCACCGATGCCGCGATGCCGAATCTCGTTCGGCTGGAAAAATTGGAAAAACTCTATCTGGATCGAACGGGGATCACCGATTCCGGTCTTGCTCACATCAGTCACTTAACAACTCTCAAGACACTTTCTCTTGCCAGGACATCGATCACGGACAAAGGGCTTGAGCATCTCGGACAACTCGAAAATCTCGAAGTCTTGATTCTCAACGAGACTTCAATCTCTGATGAGGGAATCAAAGCCCTCAAGCCATTATCAAAGCTC
>JAJDEL010000015.1 GCA_029259835.1 Planctomicrobium sp.
ACAAGAAGCAACCGAATCACCCAGGGACTGATCTGAATTGTCTCGTTTAAAGTTTGCTGCTGCTTTCTCTTGAGAAAAGAATCAACCGACCATGTGGCACCGCAAGGTGAGAGCATCAAGTAAAACAGAAGCATCCCACGAATGTGGTCGCCTGCGTTAATTGCATACATATTGATATTGACGAACGAAATCGAAAGAACCCAAACGAGCACTGCAGATCGCCGAGTGTTGTAGCCGAGAAGTAAGCTCACGGTTGCCATCACCCAAACCCAGAAGATTAGAGTCAATGCGGCTGGATCGCCGATGTTTTCGAGGACAGACCAGTGAAGCTGTGGGCGTTCAAACATCCATGAATAAAACCATGGATCGCCAGTACTGTCTGTGCCATACAGCAATGAGAAACCGGGCAGGATCGTCATAAACATGTCGATCAGTAACGTCGCAGCGACACCAATTCTCAGGGATGCGAGTATCTCAGCTCGAATCGGTTTCTTCCAGGAAGTCATGCTTGAGAGAGGCTTTGGCAACCAGGGGTGAATCCCGACAACACGGACAGTTTCTTCGTTATCAATTTGTTCGGTGTGAGTACTCGCGGAAGTTGAGTTTGCTGTACCAGTTGTTTCGAGTTGTTGTGTAACTTCAGACATTATTCTGACTCCCAGGGTTGATAGACAAATTGATTGGTCACAGGATCGAAGGCTTCGATAGGCAGGACGTCTTCGGGGTATTCGTGATCAGGAATCCATCGTGCGATGGCCATTTCGTAGGGTTTTCCGGCTTCTTCTTTGATCGAGGCATCGGGGGATGGAATCTCGTAGCCACGAACATGAATCACGATTTCATTTGGCTCAGGGGCTTGCGGGTTTTGTTCGAGGAAGCCTTTGACTCGGAGAGCGATCCAGGCTTGCATGATTTCACTGTCGCGAGCGAGTTTCTCTTGAATCTGTTCACGCCATCGTTCGCGGGCCACTTCTTCGGTTTCATCAAGACTGAATGCAAAGTTAATTTCTAAATTTTGTTCGATCCCTCGTAATCGATTGCCTCCCACACGAAAGAAAGATTTCGTATCAACAGGTTCGTTATCAGAAAGTAACCAGAGTGAATTTTCAAAATCATCGAAGCGAAGTTCGAGTGCCAGGAACGTCGATTGAGTTCGAATGTTCGGTGCGAAGAGTGACCATCTCTGAGGTTGCTCGGTGAACTGACCGTATTTATCAACGACATAGATCAGGGACGATACACCGGGAACATCGATTCCCTGCTCCCCATTCCGGCACTCTTGAATCGCATCGCCGATTCGTTCAGAAGTTTCCGGCATACGGTGAGTGACAATTTCTAATGTCTCAAGTGAATTTGCGATTGTCATGTAAAACAACTGCCAGATAATGAAGACTCCGAGGCATCGTTGGAGGAACCATTTCGCAGTGTCCAACGATCTTTGATAAGTATTGTGCGTGGACATTTTTCTGTCCTCTATTCGAAAAAAATGATTGAGAAGAAATGAACGCCCCGCCGAATAACCGACGGGGCGTCTTAAAGGGAGGAGGACTAACGAGTTCGTTTCCGAGGTTTCAAGTCACGAGTTGGATGTACGTACGGGACATGTGAATCTCGGGGAAACGTTGGTGGAAGCGGCTTTTGAGCACGTGGTGGTGGTACTCGAAAGTCTGAACCTGGACGCTTGTAATCAACGTAGTATCGATTCGTTGGAATCTGTCTCGAAGGTCCGTTCGAAGTTCCAAACCGAACGCGTTGAGGGTTGCGGTTTCCTGCCTGACCAGATTTTGGTCGAGGTTTGGGGTTGATATCATTGAGGAAGTATCTCCATTTTCCATTTTCATCAGTTGGCTTAGGAGCATCCTTCGCAGCTGGTGCATTGGAACTTCCGAACCGACCACGTTGGGGATACCGGTTGCTTGCTTGACCAGGTTTTGGTCGAGGCTTAGGTGCTTTGATGTCTTCGCCGATATACTTCAACCAAACGGTTGGTTTATCAGTTGGCTTAGGGGCATCCTTCGCAGCCGGAGCATTGGAAGTTCCGAACCGACCTCGCTGGGGATACCTGTTGCTTTCCTGACCTGGTTTAGGACGGGGCTTAGGCTTGATGTCCCCACCGATGTACTCCAACCAAACAGTCGGTTTATCAGTTGGCTTCGGGGCATCCTTCGCAGCAGGTGCATTGGAAGTTCCGAACCGACCTCGCTGGGGATACCTGTTGCCTTTCGGTCGTGGCGTGGGAGCCTTGATGTCCTCGTTGATGTACTTCAGCCAGACAGTCGGTTTTGCTGTTGGCTTCGGGGCATCCTTTGCAGCTGGTGCATTGGAAGTTCCAAACCGACCGGGTTGAGGATACCTGTTGCCTTTCGGTCGAGGTGTAGGGGCCTTGATGTCCTCATTGATATACTTCAGCCAGACGGTTGGTTTTGCAGTTGGCTTCGGAGCATCTTTCGCTGAGCTTTGTCGAGGTGATCGCAAGTTACTTGAAAAACCTCGGCGTTGAGGTTGTGCGGCTTCGGCGACTTGACTGAGAGTCATCGCTCCGATGATGACGAGAGCAGCCATTTGCTTGAATGTTCTGATTAACATTGTCTTTCTCCAAGAGGGTTTTCTGTGTGACACACAACGTTGTGCATCGCTTCACTTAGAGGATTGACATTGCCGCGTTGGGCCGGACACGTAATTCCTGAAAAGTTTGAATTCAATCGAAAATCGCTTGAATCCCTGCATTTCGACAGGAAATGAACTAGCAAAGGTCGGAGAATAAAAGCCCTCAGTCGATTTAAATGAGCGAAAAATGTATCCACTACAGAGAAGAGCAGAATGAGTGCCGAGTCCACATCGTGAAGCATTATGAAGATAATGGAATGACGAAATCAGAGAATTCAGCTTACCCCATATACAGCTGACGAGAGATGGATATGGGACAATTTGACCTTCCCACCACGAGCGGATTCCTCCTGAACGCTCATAAAGACTGCCACAATTCGTCTTTCAACTTCATACTGTAAAGACTGCGCAATTTTCATCTGCTGATCACGAGAAACCACCGAACCTAATGACAAGATCACATATCACGCTCACGTAGCGGCACTCAGCATCAACGCTGTGTTATGCTGATCGAGATGAAATTGGGATTTCCTTTAGAGAATCGCTGTCCTCTTAGATATCTGAATGTCAATCTTCATCTAGGTGAAAGATCCACAGCACACACTGGAAAGGCACGAACAATGGACGAGCAAAACCGATGGCTCTCTGATGAATGGCTTACCGCACTTGCCGCCGGGGATCCTATTGTGACTCAGGAATTTTGGGACGACTATGCTGTTCCACTCCAACGAGTGGCCGACAAACAATTATCGCAACAATTAAAACGTCGAGTTGATGCTGAAGACGTTGTGCAATCCGCTTGCCGGACATTCTTCCGCAGAGTGCAACATGGAGAATTTGAATTCAATGATCGTGATGATCTCTGGCGATTACTATTGACGATTACACTGAATAAAGCCCGAATGCAGGCAAGATTTCATGGTCGCGTGCGACGTGGTCTGGGAAAAGAACAGAGCCTCGAAGGTGATCCGAAAAGTCAAAACCAGTCCTTTGATCAAGCGATCAATGATATTGATTTTGCCGACTCTCTCGGAGTAATTTTTGAGAAATTGGATGATGAACAGTGCGAGATTCTTCGCCGCCTTCTTGATGGAGAAACTCAAGAGCAAATCGCAAATGCGATTGAATGTTCTCAGCGGACGGTGCGGCGAATGCAGGTTCGAATTCGGGAACAACTTCAGTCGATCCTCGCCAACGATCTTGGCAGCAAATCTTAGGTTGGAGATCGTGAAATGGAGACCGTGGATGAGACAATTCGACGCAAGTTCGAGTCTGACTGGCTAACCGGAAGCCAACCAGAGATCTCGGATTACTTGCCTTCCGAGGGTTCGCAGATGTATCTGCCCACACTCGAAGAGTTGATTTGTATCGATCTTGAGTTTCGCTGGTCTCAGCTCAGCTTGCAGGCAAAACAAGATGAAAGCATCGCGCAAAGGCCACCACTTCTGGAAGATTATTTGAAGAGATATCCCGAGCTGAATCACCAACTCGTATTGCATCGACTTATCGAACAAGAAATTCTCGCTCGCCAGCGATCTCCTCAACCTCCTACATTCGAGGAGTATGCTCAGCGATTCCCCAACGTGGAACTCTCGGCCTCCACGTTTCGACATCAAGCCACCGATCAGGCGACTGTCGTCCAAGGCGCAACTGAACTCCAGAATATTGACCAAAATTCTTTCCCGATACTTTTTGGGAAATATGTTCTAGTTAGTCTACTGGGACAAGGAGGGATGGGCTCAGTTTACCGTGGGTATGATTCCCTATCGAAACGTGACATCGCGATTAAAGTTGCAAATCTGCACCGGTTGCCCGTCGATCATCGTCAAGAATTCCAACAACGTTTTGAATCCGAAGTCAAAGCGGCTGCGCGGTTGAAACATGAATCCGTAGTTCCTGTATTCGACGTCGGTGAGGTCGATGGCTCCTTGTATTACACGATGCCGATTCTCGATGGTGACTTGACGGAACTGATTCGAGAACAAACTCTTTCAAACGAACACGCTGCGAAGTACATCGCTCAGGCAGCCCGGGGTGTGGAGGCGGCGCACCAGGCCGGGCTGCTGCATCGCGACATCAAGCCCCATAACTTCATGTATGACCGCGAGCACGACCGCGTACTGGTTGCTGATTTCGGATTAGCTCGGATTGAATACGGGGAACAACAACTCACGCAAACTGGCGAATTGCTGGGAACCCCACCGTACATGGCACCGGAGCAAATTCGATCTTCTCACACGATAGACGCCCGCGCGGATGTCTATTCGCTGGGAGCCTCCTTGTACCATTTATTAGCCGGACGACCGCCGTTTCAAGCCTCTTCCCCAGCGGAGACGATTCTACAGGTATTGGAAGACGACGCAGTCTCTCCAAAGGAGTTGAATCCAAATGTTGACCAGGATTTAGAGACGATTTGTTTGCGAGCACTGCAAAAAGAACCTCATCTTCGGTTCGAATCCGCTGATGACTTGGCCGCAGACCTCGAACGATTTCTACGTCACGAACCAGTCAAGTCGCGTCCGTTGGGGCCGTTCAAAAGATTATTGAAGTGGCGACGACGACATCCATTAATAGCCCTGATGGCAGCGGGATTACTTTTGTTATTGTTCGCGATCATCGCGGCCATAGGCATTGGCTGGTACCAAACTCACCAAATGTTTCAGCGTCAAATGGCGACCAGTCAGGCAGGGCAGTCCTCGCTCAACGAGTTGTTTACATTCATTCGAACGGAACCGCTACTCGATCAACCTGGACAAGAAATTGTCCGACGTCAGCTACTTGACCGAGGAATTCAGCATTACAAATCGCTACTCGCTCTCGCAGCAGAAAATGAAACGCTCTCAGCAGACATCGTGACTGCTCAAGTCACGATGGGTTTGCTGACATTGGAAATGGATGGTCCGCGACCATCTCTGAGTCATTTCCGTGATGCCATTTCACACTCAATGCATCTCACGGACAAGCAGCGTACATCAATGCAAGTTCAAACGGCTTTAGGTGATGCATGGAATGGTCTTGGTCAAGCGTTGCATCAGCTGGACAAGTTTGTTGACGCCAGCAAGTCATTCGATGAATCAATTCAAATTCGAAAGTCGATTGTGAAACGCTCTCAACGTAATGTCGATGCGAGAAGAAAGCTGATCAATGGAGTGATGAACCGAGGACTTGTGGATGCCGCGGCAGGAAATCCGAAGCAAGCCATCGAGAGACAAACTTCCGCACAGGTACAGCGCAAAGAACTTTTAAAAGGGCATCCGAACAACAAATTTGTAAGACGCGATTACGCCAAGGGGCAATTTAATCTCGCTCGATTACATCTCACGAATTCAAATCTCATCCTGGGAACTGAACTCTTGCAAGATGCAACAAGTCGGTTCGAAGCGATCGTTCAGTCTTCACCCACAGATGCCCGATTGTGGCTGCGATACATCGAATGCTTACTCACGAGTTCAATGTTCGCTGAACGAGACACGGGATTTCCTCCCCAGCTAGAGCAGGCCATAGAAGCACTCCAGCCATTAGTGATGCTCGCGCCAGAAAATCGGACGTATCGATTACGATTGGCAGAACTCTATCAACAATCTATTGAGATATTACTTCCGAATCGTGAAGTTTCGCAGGCGCTCGCAGCCTGGAAGGTAATGGACGACAAGTTGATTCGCCGACTTGAGAACGACGATCACTCCCCTGACACGGAACGAGTGAGATTGATTGCCCTGCGACAGCGCAGCCTCATTTCGCTTGGGCTAGGTGATCGAAAGGGAGCCAAATTACAACTTTCAGCAGCCCTTGAAGCTTGGGAAGCCGTCATTGCTCGACCGGAAACCGCATCGCTCAATACACCTGGATGGGCGAGGGATTGGGAAAGACTGGAAGAGTTGCGCAATTCTATCGATGAGGAATAGCGGATTTCTTTGTATGTGAAGTGAGATCTGCAAGTCCCGGAATGAAGAGACCGATACTCCTTTCAGGGAATTGCGCGCTCAATCCACACTCTTTTTCGACTCTCATTCTACTTCTAGAAACAACGCGGCTGCTGTCAGGATTTGTCCTATGTGTACAAAAGCACTTCAAAGCATCGCACTACTGTTCCTGTTCTTGCTGACCCGGACAACAAATCTGACTGCTCAAACAGTTCCGGCTCCTCCAGCACCGTTACAGCCAGCAGGGCCAGAGTCGAATCAGAGAAGTGTCACTCCTTCTCTTCAGCCATTTCTGGCGACGCCGCCCACGGCAACGACAGCGAGCTCTCTTGTCAGTGGATATGACTACATCAGTCCGCTGATGTCATTCTTCAGTGCGAGCGGTCAGTCCTCTTCGAGTGTTGAGCTGTCAGCCTATTATCAATCACCATCGCGTTCACGACTTCTGGAAGTACCAGAGATGTTTGGTGACTACCGACGCGGCGGGCCGTTTATCGAACTCACTCAACTGACTGGTCTCCTACCGAAACTCACGACTGAGATTCCTTATTCAGGGACTTTTTCAGCTTTGAAAGTCGCAGAAAATAACCATGCGTTGCCTGCGGACCGATTCTGGATCGCTTACAACTCCTTCAATGATGCAATTGATGTCGCGACTGACGGCAGTTTTGGTCTGACACCAACCAGTCGCAGTCTGGCGATAGATCGGTTTGTTATTGCTTCGGAAATCCTGCTCGATGATGGAGCGACTTCGCTGGAATTCCGAATGCCATTCTCTTCGAGTTTTAGAGCATCAGCGATTGCAGGGATGGGGATGGACGCGACTCCTTATTCGATTACTGGCGAGAATGTCGGAAATCTCAATTTGATTCTCAAACGCTTACTCTACGGTGACGATTCGGTCGCGCTCTCATACGGGCTTGGTCTCGAATTACCGACGGGGAATTCTGGAGAGATCACATATGGCGACCTCAGAGTAAAGCTTGATTCCGGAGCAGTTCACTTGGTCCCTTTCCTCGCAATGACGAGACGATCTAATCGTTGGTTTGGACATCTCTTTACGCAACTCGATGTTGCGACTCATGGAGATCCGCTGCGCACGACACTTGATGGAGTCTCTTCGCTCACGACTGTTGGTCGAATCAACCAACCTCCATTGCTGAGCATCGATATTGGCAACGGATTTTGGATCATTCCGAAATCCAGCGATGGCTTTGGCCTCGCTGTCACATCCGAACTGCACTACACAGTGCCACTTGGGGGAGACGATTCTTTTGTCGTCGCTGACGCATTGGGAACCGCAGGCTTCAACACGCCAATCTCTCCTCGCTATGAAGTTTGGAATTCAACGGTCGGCTTACAACTTGATTTGCCAGGAGATTGGTCAGTGAGACCAGCTGTTGTCATGCCGCTCCGCTCTGAACGTTCTTTTGATGAAGAATACATTCTTCAGGTGAATCGCTCGTTCTAGAGACTACTGAGAGCAGGGGAATATTGAACGTTTCGAAACTTGCTTAGGCTTGAATTCGATGTGCAAATCCGATTCACGGCTGCGACGGGAAATCTGAAAATTGATGGTTCCAACCGCACTGCTCAATAACTATGCCATCAAATAAAATTGTGACAGAGTCACCTCTTTGACATCTTCGGATTGAAGAAGCGATGCAATAAATTATCGGTGAAGTTCCGAGACTTGCGTGCGGAGCGAAAATGATTGGCCCATTTTTGCTGGCTGTTTTTCCATCAGCGCTGCACGAAGTGACTGACGATATACTGCAAACTCTGTCGTGCGGAGAAACAAAGGCAGAAACTTACGCCGCTTTCCTCTCATCGCGCTTTGACCTTCCCCCTCCGGCTCCGAAGACTGTGTCCAGCCCCTCAGTGTGGTGTCAGGGTTAGGGTCGCAGTTTGGAGCGTTTGCTCAGGTTCTGGAGTCAGTTTCCCAGACGAAAATTCAAACCAAACAAAGAGTTAAAGTCGAAAAAAACTATCGAACAGGAGGGGGCTTTAATCGACAAACATCATCTCGTCCGACATCAACAATACATGGACAAAACGTTCCCAGGGACGTAGCGGTCGCAAACTGCCGCGGGGACCAGAATCACTCGCAGTCAATTCTTCGGCAGCCAGGAACCGGATTGCTTGCTCGAGTTCTGCAGCAGTCGGATTGCGCTGAAATAGCTGCTGATAGACATACTGAACACGTTTCGCTGTGGAATCGAAGAGCTGAAAATCGGCTCGCGCAGCCAAACTGCATGCCTGCTGCATGACGAACGGACTGTTGAGAAAAAACAGTGCCTGTTGTGGTACGCTGGTGACTTCACGTTGGGCAGTAGAAAGGTCCGGGTTGGCGAAATCGAAATAACGGAACAATGGAAGCAGGTCGTTGCGATCAATAACTCCATAGACCGTACGCCGATTGGGGTTTGAATTCAGATTCGATTGCCCCTGCTTCAGCAGCGGGACAGGACGGCCTCCGATGGCAGAGTCAAGTTTTCCAGTGACGAACAAGAGTGTGTCCCGCATCGCTTCGAAATCGAGCCGAAGTCGATTCATTTTTGAGAGCAGTTCGTTGTCCGGGTCCGCGGTCGCATGGCGAAGGATACCATCGCTCTGCTGCTGGTAGACGCTAGACAACATCAAGAGACGGTGCATTTTCTTCATCGACCAGCCATTCTCCATGAATTTCCATGCGAGGTAGTCGAGTAGTTCAGGATGGCTCGGAGGATCCGAACGCAGCCCAAAATCATCAGGAATTGACACAAAACCCGCACCGAAATGCTGGAGCCAAATGCGGTTCACGATGACTCGTGCAGTGAGGGGATTCTCCCGGCTGGCGATGGCTCGAGCCAACTCAAGCCGACCGCTACCTTGCCTGAACGGCTGCGGCTCGTCCGTCGCCAGAACTGCCAGAAACTGACGTGGAACCTCATCCCCCAATCGATTCGCATTCCCGCGTATTAAGACTCGGCTATTCTTGGGTTGCGGACGGTCCACGAGCGCCATGGCTCGCAGGGGAGCTCCAGGATGAGTGGCATTTAGTTGATCAATTTGCGCCCGGAGAGGACCCAACTGCATCAGGGACGACGTGGGAAATAACTGCTGCATCCTCTTGGTTGGTAAGTTACCAGGGCTATCTTTGCCATAAATCACTTGGCGGAGAGCTTCCTGCTCGCTATCGGGGAGGACCTGTGAAGTGGCGGAATTTGAATTCTGGCTGGTCTCGTTTTGTAGCTCTTGCCATTGCTTGTCCGCATCCTGGAACAGCTTGCCGTAGCGTTCCGCCACATCTTTCAATGTCGTCGGCGGTTCACCTGAAAAGGCCTGGGCCACCAGCGAGTTCAGGGAATTGGTGGAGATGTTGTCGGTCAGAATCTTGGCGCGGTCTGCAAATTCTGCATCCGGCAAAGCTGCAAACGCGAACCAAGGAGAGAAGATCGGATCGGATTCGTGGTCCAGTGTATCTAGCCATTTCAGCCAACGCGTGGCACCAACCTGGAGGATTTTCCGGTCACTCAATCCGAACTCTTCTTGAATGAGTTCGGCCAGTTTCTTTGGTTCCCGACTCAGCAGTAGACACTGAGCGGTCTGACTTCGGTGCTGCTTGAGAACCGCTGCCTGCTGCTCGCGCATGAATTCATCCAGCTTCGCTTTGCGCGCCTGATGCTCAATCGAATACTTCGCGAACTCATTTGGGTCCGGATCGATGCCAAGCAGTGGCAACTCACCAGGCGCGACGGAACTGGCGAAGACACCGTGCAGTCCGTAGTAGTCCCGCGTGGGAATCGGATCGTACTTGTGATCGTGACACCGCGCACAGCTGACCGACAGCGCCATCGTGCCGCGCGTGACAACATCGATTCGGTCGTCGATCGTATCGTGGTTGTTCATAAACCTCCGTCCGACCGTCAAAAAACCAAGAGCAGCGAGCGGTCGTTTGTCCTTGCCCAGATCAAGCTGATCAGCCGCAATCTGTTGAACCAGAAATTCGTCGTAGGGCAGATCTTCATTAAACGCGCGAATGACATAATCGCGATACGTGAATGCAAACGGACCATCGCTCGTGGCAAATCGAGCGACGTCCAGCCAATGCCGCCCCCAGCGTTCGCCGTAATGCTCTGAGCGCAGTAAACGATCAAGGACTGTTGCAAACGCGCCGGGTGACTCGTCAGCGACGAAAGCCGCAACTTCCTCCGGTGTTGGCGGCAGCCCGGTCAAGTCATACGTCGCCCGCCGGATCAGCGTTCGCTTGTCAGCATGCGGGGCCGGTTCGAGTCCAGCTCGCTCTAATGCCGCGAGGACGAATGCATCAACGGGCGTTTGCACCCAGCCTTTCTGCTTAACAGGTGGAATTGCTTGGTCACTCACCGGTTGAAAGGCCCAATGCGTGCGTGTTCTCACCGAGATTTCGTTTTCATGAACGTCCGTCTTCGGTAATGGGGCTCCCATATTGACCCAGGCTTCGAGGTCAGCGATCTGAGCTTCTGTCAGTCGTTCGCCATTCGGCGGCATGCGCACATCTTCATCATTCGAACGGACGACCTGGATCAACAAACTCTCGCCAGAGGCGCCGGCTTCTATGATCGGTCCTGAATCGCTGCCCTTCAACAGCCCTTCGGCGCTATCCAGCAGCAGTCCTCCATTGGCTTTCTTGCTTTCCGTGGTGTGGCACTGATAACACCGACCTGCCAGCAGCGGACGAACCTGACGTTCAAAGAACTCAACGCCCTTGGCGTCACTGTCACTCGGCGGATCGGCGCGAAGCACCGGCTGCACAAACGCTACGAGACACAGCGCTACCGTCAGAGATTTCCACTGAACTCTCAGCCTGCTCAACATCGATTGTCTCACAGAGTTTTCCTCAAAAGAAATCCATTGTTAATGATCGCATCGTCATGCAACCAGTTCGTTGATCACTTCACCGTACACATCGGTGAGGCGAAAATCGCGGCTGGCGTGTCGATAGGTCAGCCGAGTGTGATCGAAGCCGAGCAGGTGTAGAATTGTCGCATGCAGGTCGTGGACGTGAACCTTCTGATCAACCGCCTGAAACCCAAAGTCGTCGGTCGCCCCGTGAACGTATCCGCCCTTGACGCCGCCGCCTGCCAGCCAGGAAGTGAAACCATGATGATTGTGATCGCGACCTTTGCCATACAGGTTGTTGGGCAGTCCCATCGGCACTTCTACAGTCGGCGTGCGTCCAAACTCTCCGCCCCAAATCACGAGCGTATCTTCCAACATGCCGCGCTGTTTGAGATCCTTCAGCAAGGCACCAATCGCTTGATCGCATTGCTTAGCCAAAGCACGGTGAGATTGTTCCAAATTCTGATGGTGGTCCCAATCGCTACCGACCCAGGCCTGCACGAAGCGGACTCCACGTTCAACAAGTCGCCGAGCAATTAGAATTTGTCGCGCCTCAGTACCACTTCCATACAGCCGGTGAATCGATTCAGGTTCTTGACTAATATCGAACGCGTCAGTTGCTTCAAGTTGCATCCGTGATGCCAATTCAAAGGATTGAATACGAGCTTCGATCTGCGTATTGTGGTCACGTTCGCGACGGTGACCCTCATTCAGTTCCCGCAATAGATCGAGTTGCCGACTCTGCTTCTCGCTGGAGACACGCTGGTTGGTCGTGTTCTCAATCAGTTTCTCGATTTGCGTGTGCTGAGTGTTGATGTACGTTCCTTGTAGAGCACCGGGCAGAAATCCCGACTGCCAGTTTTGAGTACCGCCATTGCCCGGATATCCACCAGGACGCATGGCGATGAAACCAGGCAGGTTTTGGTTTTCGCTCCCCAGACCGTAAGTCGCCCAAGATCCGAGGCTGGGTCGAATCAACCGCGAATCTCCGCAGTTCATCAGCAGGATTGACGGGAGATGGTTAGGCACATCCGCCTGCATGGAACGGATCACGGCGATGTCATCAATACACTCGCCGATGTGAGAAAAAATCTCACTGACTTCGATCCCACTCTGACCGTATCGCTGGAACTCATACGGCGACCTCATCACGGTTCCAGTTCGGCGTTCGGTCACCAGGTGCATGCTCTCGGGAAGTGGCTGACCGTGGTACTTGTCGAGTGCCGGTTTGGGATCAAAGGTGTCGACGTGAGACGGTCCGCCGCTGAGGAACAAGTGAATGACCCGCTTAGCTTTTGCGGCAAAGTGAGGTTGCCGTGGCGTGAGAGGCGAGTCGATGTTGATTGCCAACGGCGCATCACTGCCGCACGCATCCTGCATCACACCAGGCAACGCCAGTGCACCGATGCCCATGGCTCCGCGACAGAGCAAGTCGCGGCGGGATACGAATCGATCAAGTCCACTCATTTCGAATCCTCGTTGAGTTGTTCAAGCACACGATCGATCTCTGATTCGGCTTCGAAGACTCTTCCAGAATCCATGAGCGGTCGGACTTTCTGTTCCATCGCCTGTGCAATGGACGATGGATCGCGACCGCTTTGTGCCCATTTTTGAGCTCCCGCAGTGACGCGTTCAATCTTCGCAGTGATTCGATTTTTGAACTCTCCCTCAAGTTCCGAGACCGCCTCAGGATTCCTGATGAGTTCGCGAAGCTTGGCATGTTGTTCTGATGTCAGCAAGTTTTGGATCGTGACTCCCTGACGAGCTTGAAGCAGCTTCGTCTCACGTTCGACGTCCAAAAATTTATTAAGTTGTGCCAGGAATTCGGTTTCCTCCACGCGTTCCTGCGACGTCAGCGCCGAGAGCGCTGCGGACTCACGTTCCAGTGCTGTCTTCAACTCTTCCAGTCGCGACTGCGTCGTGTTGACTAGTGCCAACAAAGTCTCCCGTTGCTCTGGCGTCAGAGTGATGCGATCACTCGCGAGGAAAACACGTCGCTGTGGGAAAAACGTCGAAAACGGGTCGGCAGCATGCT
>JAJDEL010000141.1 GCA_029259835.1 Planctomicrobium sp.
CGTTCTGCGGGACGAAGGATTATACATCAGTCAGCATAAGCAGCCGACGAGCCTGCAAATTACCGAACAAGATCAGCGCAATCGGTACGTTCTAGGGGTTTCGTATTATCACAACGATCCCCTTCCAGCCGTTCAGGATACGGCTTACCGTGAAGAAGGATCGGTTGAGTATTTGCACCGGTGGGAAGACCTGGTCGGCGAGCTTTGCCGCAGTGGATTCGTCATTGAAGATCTGAGCGAACCTCGACGAGGAGATCCCAAAGCCAAACCGGGAGACTTTCGCCATCGCGGAATGTTCACGGCTCCGTACGTAAGAGTAAAAGCTCGGCGTAAGACACGAGGTGAGAAAACCGAATCTTGCGGTCAAACGATTTGGATACCCGATTCTTGAGTGTCGCTAAAATCGCCCTCTTACGCAGGCATTAACCCTTCTCGAATTGCGAACCGAGCAAGTTCAACTCGGTCGTGAATTCCCAGTTTTTGCATAATGCGATACTTGTGACTTTCAATGGCGCGTTCTGAGAGAGTCATGATTTTGGCGACTTCCTTGACACTTTCGCCTCGCACCAGATGCCGCAGGACTTGTAGCTGTCGCAATGTCAGTGTGGAAAGGTAAGAGTGCGTTTTGACATTGTATTCTCCAGAGTTCCTGTCAAATTCGAGTCGCTCCAGAACTTCATTCGAAAAATACTTTTCACCCTGACAGACGGAACGTAGACCTTGAATCAACAATTCAAGGGGTTCGGTTTTCAAGATGAAACCTGAAATTCCAATTTTCATTGCAAAGTCTATGTAGATATCGGATCCCCAGGTTGTAAAGAAAACAATCTTCGTCGCCGGAAGACGCTGATGGATCTGTTCAGCGACAGCAGTGGCACCACGGCCTGGGAGTTCAAGTTCCATGATCACAAGATCGGGCACGCGCTCCATGACTTCGAAGAATGCCTTGTCGGAATTTCCGACAGTTGCCACAACTTCAAAGTCTCCTGATTCATTGAGGAGATTTTGCAGGGACTTGAGAATGGCTGGATGCTCATCGACCAAGACGACCTGTTTTTTTGTAAGTTCCATTTTCAAGGCTCCCAGGCAGCGACGTGGACAAATGACAACTGAACATGAGGGTACTTATTACATTCATTGCGACGGTGAGTCAATGACATTTTGAGTTGTACGAGCAAACTTGGACTGTTTGATCGCCTCTCTAGCACTTTGGCAATGGAATTATCGACGGTTCAAAATCGAAATGCAGTCATAAGTATCGGGATATCTGAAGGTTACGAGTGACGTTCTTCTCTGACGAATCGCGACTCCCCTAGCAACACATCATAAATGAGGGATATCACTGCAAATTTTGATTCTCAGCAAAGATTGCTTTCGCATCTCCGATTTAAAGGGCATGGTGAGCTGGATATCAAAGGTCAGCCCTTGCTGAATTGATGAGCGAAGCCATATTCTCACTTCTTAATATTCTGTTATTCATTCATGGAGTAAAGTTTCCGATGGCATCGATGCGACGAAAAGTTTCGCTGGCTGTTCTGCTAGTCTTGATCGTCGCATTGGGCGTGATGTTTTTTAAAGTTGTTGCCCCATTCATACTGCCGCTGTTTCTTGCTGGTGTGACAACTGTGGTTTGTCAGCCACTTTTTAAGTATTTTTTGAAGCGAACTAAAGACCGAATCTCGGTTGCTGCTGCACTCACAACGGGCACAATCATGGCGGCAATACTGATTCCACTCATTACTGGAATCTTGATTGCCTCGCTTCAGCTTTACACGTTTGGATCGAGGATCACGGGTGACACTCGATGGCTTCTTGCCTTTCGCAGTCCTGCCGCGATTAAGGCAGATGAGTTAGCGAACGAGGAGGAAGCGTTCACTGATGAATCAATCTCCTCAGAAGAAACAGGCCACGGTGAAGGTGTGCTTGATGCTGGTGAGTCCGCATCTGTAGTAACTGAAATAAAACCATTGGTGTCTCCTTATCAAACGGCAACAGTTCCTGAAGACGGTCTCGGCTCAGAATCTCAGCCAGCGCTCTCTGTGAAAACAGAAAAAAGTGAAACCGAGACATACTTCGTTCGAGGTGTTTCGTATTTTAATTCATGGCTTCCAGATGAACTGCATCGCGAACCAGAAGAAGTCGCGGGAGAACTTCGAAGTCGCTTCAATGCGACGATGCACGACCTCGGAGATCGCTCCCTGGGAAGAGCTGCTGGTACGACATTTGGAATTCTCTCAGGTGCCGCAGGAGTTTTTATCACAGCTCTCGTCGGACTGATGATGTATGTCGTCGCATTGTATTATTTTCTTGCGGATGGAACGACTTTACTACTTGAAGCAGAGAGACTCATTCCGGTTCATGCGACGTATCAGCGCCAACTTCTCAATCAATTTGCACTTGTCGTCCGATCTGTTGTTGTCGCGACGTTTCTAGCTGCGTTTGCTCAAGGAGTCGCAACGACACTGGCTCTGTGGTTTTTTGGGTTCGATCATCTCTTTGTACTTTTAACTTTGGCCTGCGTCTCGGCGTTGATTCCGATCGCAGGAACCTGGCTGGTCTGGGTGCCATGCGCTGTGATCCTAATCGTGAGCGGGCATTGGTTTCAGGCGTTTCTCCTTGCGATTTATGGAGCGGCGTTCGTTGGATTTCTCGACAACGTTGTCCGAACTTACGTTCTTAATAACGGAACGAAGCTGCATCCATTGCTGGCATTTATCAGCATCTTAGGCGGCTTACAAGTGATGGGATTGTGGGGAGTTTTTATTGGTCCAATCGTTGCCTCGTGTTTGCATGCCCTCGTGAAAATCTTCAATCACGAATTGTTCGAACTTGCGAAAGAAAAAGACATGACCGAAGTCGCTGTTCCAACATGACTGGAATTCGACATGCAAATTTTGTCAATCAATGCTCTGAATCGTCACGCTTTCGGGATGCTCCAACCCCAGTCTCGCCGTTGATCCCTCTACAGAAATTAATTGAAACTTAACGTCATAGCAGACGTTCACGATTTGGTGACGTTGCACGCGGACCTTCGTTTCGCGTCCGCCAGTCAATTTCTCCATCGAAAAAATAATCGAACTCTGATCGGTGTAGACGAGTTTCAGTTGCACATCATCAATCAGCAACGACTCTCCGACGTCACGAGTCAGAACAAGCATGTTTTGGCACAGTTAAAAGGTTCCTGCGTGCGGGAGCCTTCTCCATTTTGGTATCAGTTGACCTCAAGGATCCGTCCCGAAATAACCCTCCGGTATGGAGACCGTTTGGGCGATAGCTTCGGATCTGACTTTGATTCACGTCCAGAAGCGGGGCTAGCGCCCTGCGGTTGATG